>DATFGG010000231.1:0-3461 GCA_035249665.1 Actinomycetota bacterium
GACACCCTCGAACGCGATGAAGAAGCCGGTCGCGGGCGGCCGCTTCAGCTTCGGCACGAGCGTGAGGGGTTGCGGACGGGACAGGCGGTACCGTTTGAGGAGACGACGCGTGTTGAGCCCGGCGAGCGCCACCGCGATCCCGGCGCTCGCCAGCGCCAGACGGATCCCGAGCTCCGGGCCGGCTCCGACCTTGTCATAGACACCCGCCAGCGTAGGGAACGTGGCGAGCGAGAGGAACAACCCCATCCGCGAGAGCACGGTGAGCGAGGCGAAGGTCCTCCCCCGGAACTCGTCGAGCACGTTCTCCTGGAGGAGGGTGTACCCGGTCACCCACGCGAGCCCGCAGAACGCCCCGAGCCAGACCGTCATGACGGCGGCGAGGGCGAGGTTCGGCATCGACGCGAGCACGAACAACGTCGCGGCCGATACCACCAGGGACAGTGGGAAGATCGAGACGCGTTCGAGCAGGCGCGCGACCTGGTTCGCGCTCGCCATGCCCAAGCCGATCCCCACCCCGAACGAGGTGACGATGAACCCCCAGCCGGCGTCGTCGGCCCGGAGGGTGTCCACCACGAAGATCGGCGCCAGTGCGAGGACGGCGCCGACGGCGGAGAACGCCACGACGATCCCGGCCGTCATCGCCGAGGCCATCGAGTCCTCGCGGAGGAAGCGAACGCCCTCGAGCACGTCGCGCCAGATCCGCGAGAAGTCGAGCCGCCCGGTGAGCTTGGCGGGCGAGGGAGGGATGGGGACGCGGCTGATCATCGCGGCCGAGAACACGAACGTCGCGGCGTCCAGGAACAGCGGGACCGCCTGGCGGCGGCCCTCGAGGAACGGGATCGCGTGCGCGAGGAGCCGGTTCACCCCGATCAGCACGGTGAACACGATCCCGCCGAGGGGAAGCGTGCCGTACGTGGACGCGAGCGCGATCGAGTTCGCGTTCGCGAGCTGGCGGCGCGGGACGAGGTTGGGAAGGGACGCGTCGCGCGCCGGGCCCCAAACCAGCGAGAGGCTCTCGATCACGAACGACAGCGCGTAGATCATCCAGAGCTGTCCGAGGAAGACCATCGCCGCGTAGAGCACGCCGCGCGCGATGTCGGCGGTGATCATGATCTGCTTGCGATCCAGCCGGTCGACGAGCGTGCCGGCGATCGGTCCGAACAGCACCGCGGGGAGGGTCCGCGCGAGCATCAACCCGGCGACCGAGAACGCGGCGCCGCCCGTATCGCCACCGAGATCCGCCACGAGCGCCGCGACGGCGAGGAAGCCCACCCAATCGCCGAGCGAGGACACCGACATCGCGGCGAGCAGACGCGCGAACGGCGGATGGGTGATCAGGTCTTTGAGGGTCGCCGACTTCGTGCCGCGGAGTGCTGCGACTTCGTCGGCGACGCTCGCCACGCCTACGCGTCCTCGCCGGCGACGACCGTCTCGGGGACCGGCTCCTTCTTCGTGGCGGTGGTCTTCGTCGCGGCCTTCTTCTTCCTTGCCGTGGACTTCCGGGCGGTGGTCTTCCCCGATCTCTTCTTCGCGGGTGCCTTCCGAGCCGGCTTCTTCGCGGCCGCACGCGCCTTCCGCGCCTCGGACTTGGCCGCGCGGGCCGCCGCCTCGGCCTCACGGTCGCCCGGCTTCGTGACCTTCAGATCGAGGTCGGTCTCCGCACCGCAGTGCCAGCAGCGCAGGCTCTTCGGACGCCGCAGGAGGAGACCGCCGCAGTCGGGACACGGGATGTCCTTCTCGGGAGGGTTGTTGACGGCGCAATCGCAGTCCGGGTACCGGTCGCATCCGTACATCAGCCCGAACCGCGTCCGCTTCTCGACCAGCTCGCCCTGTCCGCACTGCGGGCAGGTGACGCCCGTGCTCTTCGGCGGCTCCTTCTTGATGTAGCGGCAGTCGGGGTAGCCGCTGCAGCCGACGAACGGCCCGAAGCGTCCCACCTTCTTCACGAGCTGCCGCCCACAGTCCGGGCACTTCTCCTCGAGCAGCTCCGGCTCTGGGCGCTCGCTCCCGTCGAGGTTCCGGATGTAGTCGCAATCGGGAAAGTTGTCGCAGCCGATGAACTTGCCGAACCGGCCGAGCCGCACCTGCAGGCGCCCGGGCTCCCTCCCCTCGGTCGGACACTTCGGGCAGAGCTCCTCGGTCTCCTCGAGGTACCGCTCGAACTTCTCCTCGGCGAGGGCGAGCTCCTCGGCGAACGGGACGTAGAAGTCCCGCAGGACGGCCACACGGGTGGCGTTGCCTTCCGCGATCTCGTCCAGTTCCTCTTCCATCCGAGCGGTGAAGTTGACGTCGACGATGTCCGGGAAATGCTGGATCAGCTTGTCCGTCACGACCTCCGCGACGTCCTCGGGCAGGAACCGCTTCTGGTCCAAGCGGACATAACCGCGCGCCTGGATCGTCTGGATGATCGACGCGTACGTCGAGGGCCGACCGATGCCGAGCTCTTCGAGGGTCTTGACGAGCGACGCTTCCGTGTACCGGGGCGGAGGCTGTGTGAAGTGCTGCTCGGGCAGCAGCTCGAGCATCCGCAACACCTGCTCCGCGGAGAGCTCTGGCAGACGCGACTCGGCGTCCTCGTCGGGCCCCTCGTCTCGTCCCTCGGTGTAGACCCGGATGAACCCGTCGAACACGAGCGTCTGTCCGGTCGCCCGGAGGCCGTAGTGCGCGTCCCCGTCGACGGCGTCCTCGCCCATCTGCGAGGCGGTGGCCAAGACGTCCACGCCGACCTGGGCGAAGCGAGCCTCGGCCATCTGCGTCGCCATCGTCCGCTTCCAGATCAGGTCGTACAGGCGGAGCTGGTCGCGATCGAGCGAGGCGGCGACCCGGTCGGGGGAACGGAGGACCGACGTGGGGCGAACGGCCTCGTGGGCTTCCTGGGCGTTGCGCGACCTCGTCTTGTAGCGCCGATGCTCGGCCAGCGCGTACGAGGGGCCGTACTCCTGCTTCACGAGCTCCGCGATCTCGCGGAGGGCCGCGTCGGCGATCGTCACCGAGTCGGTCCGCATGTACGTGATCAGGCCCACCGACCCCTCGCCGGGAAGCGAGACGCCCTCGTACAGGCGCTGCGCGAGCGTCATCGTCTTGCGGGCCGAGAACCCCAGCTTCCGCGCCGCCTCCTGTTGCAGGGTGGAGGTGGTGAACGGCGGTGCCGGCGACCGTTTGCGCTCCTTCCGCTGGACGTCGACGACACGGTAGGAAGCCCGGCCGAGCCGCTCCACGTGCGGCATCGCGTCGGCCTCGGCGCCGAGGAGGATCCCTTTCTTGTCCGGCGCCGTCGCGAGCTTCCCCTCGGGGATCTCCGTCAGCCGCGCCACGAACGACTGCTCCTCACCATCCGGCGTCAGTCGCACATCGACGCTCCAGTACTCGACCGGGACGAAGGCGCGGATCTCGCGCTCGCGCTCCACGATCAAGCGAACCGCCACGGACTGGACCCGTCCGGCCGACAGCCCCGGCCGCAC
>DATFGG010000232.1:0-2320 GCA_035249665.1 Actinomycetota bacterium
CAAGACGTCACGCGAAGAGGCTCGCGAGAGCCGGGAGATGCGGGTGGAGGCGGAGGGACGGGCCCGGACGTTCGCCGAGCGGGCTCGGGAGCTGGAGCACCGGGCGGAGATGGCCGAGTCGAACCTGAGGACGCTGCTCGCCTCGGCGCGCGCGACGGGGATGCATCCTGACCAGCGGCTCCCGGATTCGGAGATGGAAGCTATCCTCGGTGTGCTCAAAGGCAATGGCGACGGCGAGAAGGTACCGGCCGACAGGCCGACGGAGCAGGACGAGGTCGACCAAGTCTGAATCCCTAGCTCGTGTGTCCGTTCGGCTCCCCGGTCGCGGTCGTCGACGCGGTTCGAGTTGCCGCTTCAGCGTCGACGTTCGCGAGGTGGCACGCGGCTACGTGACCCGGCCGGAGCTCGACGAGGTCGAGGTCTTCGCCACGGCAGAGGGCTTCGACCCCATACGTCGCCGACGTACCGTCGGCAACCCTCGGACATCTAGGGTGGAAGCGGCAGCCTGACGGCACGTTCGTCGGATCCGGTGGCTCGCCTGTCAGGTAGGGACGATCGATGCCACCCGCCTCGGGCACGACGTCGAGGAGAGCGCGAGTGTAGGGATGGAGAGGCCGGAGCAGCACCTGCTCCGCCGGACCCGTCTCGACGATCCGGCCGAGGTACATGATCGCGACCCGGTCGGCGACGGTCCACGCCAGTCCGAGGTCGTGGGTCACGATCAGGATGCTGATCCGAAGCTCGTCGCGGAGCTTGAGGAGGAGGCTGAGGATCTCTCCTCGCACGGACGCGTCGAGGTTGGACACCGGCTCGTCCGCCACGATCAGGTCGGGGTCCAATGCGAGCGCACCGGCGATCACTACCCGCTGGCGCTGGCCACCGGAGAGCTCGTGCGGATACAGCATGAAGAAGCGCTCGGGCGGACGCAGCCCGGCGCGGGTCAGGGCCCGGGCCACGAGCTGCTCCTCGGTCTCTCCTGCCGGTCCCCGGTGGATCTTGTGGATCCGGAGCCCCTCGGCCACGATCTCGTAGATGGTCTGGCGTGGGTTCAGCGAGCCCGTCGGGTCCTGGAACACCATCTGCACCCGCCGTCGGTATTTCTGCAGGTTGCGGCCGAGCGGCTTGCCCTCGAACAGGATCTCTCCCCGATCGGGTCGGAGCAGCCCCATCACGGCTCTTGCCGTCGTGGTCTTCCCGCACCCGGACTCTCCCGCCAGGGCGAGCACCTCTCCCCGGCGCAGCTCGAGGTTCACGCCATCGACCGCCCGAGCAGAGGTGGCCTCCTTGCCGAGGAGGCCGGAGAGTAACCCGATCCGGCCCGCGAAGGTGACCACGAGGTCTCGGATCTCGAGGATCGGTGGTTCGTCCTGGTCGACGCTGGGCGGGGGCGCCTCGACGCCGCTCATGCGTCGCGCTCGGCGGCCGCTACGTAGGCACCATCCACCAGCAGACAGGCAGCGCGCCGGTTCTCGCCGGCCGTGAAGAGCCTGGGCTTGACAGTGGGACACGGTTCGAAGACCTGCGGGCAACGCGGGTGGAACGGACACCCCTCGGGGATGTGCTGTGGGTCTGGTGGGTCGCCGCCCAGGCCCGAAGGACGGCCGCGGAACCGCTCGTCACCGATCTCGGGGAACGCGTCGGCGAGCGCTCGTGTGTAGGGGTGCTGCGGATCGTGGAAGACCTTCTGTGCCGGTCCTTCCTCGATGATCTTCCCCGCGTACATCACGGCGAGCCGGTCGGCGACCTCCACCAGCACGGAGAGGTCGTGGGTGATGAACAGCATCGCCAGTCCGAACTCCCGCTGGAGTCGCTTCAACAGTGCGAGGACCTGCGCCTGCACCATCACGTCCAGCGCGGTGGTCGGCTCGTCGGCGATCACCAGCTTCGGATTGCAGGACAGCGCCATAGCGATCATCACGCGCTGGCGCTGTCCGCCCGACAGCTCGTGCGGGTAGTCACCGGCCCGTCGAGGCGGGAGGCCGACCTCCTCCAGGAGCACCCCGGCGCGGATCCGGGCCTCCCGGTCTCGGGCGAGCCCATGGGTCTCGACCGCCTCAGCGATCTGGTCGCCGACCCGCCTCACGGGATTCAGAGCGTGCATCGCACCCTGGAAGACGATCGATGCTCCGGCCCAGCGCACCGCCCGGAGCTCCCGAGGGCTCATCTCCAGCACGTTCTCGCCGTCCAGGAGGATCTGGCCGGCAACGTTCGTCCGCCGGGGCAGGAGGCGGAGGATGGCGCCGGCGATCGTGGACTTCCCGCACCCCGATTCGCCGGCGAGCCCCACGACCTCGCCCTTCTCGATCTCGAGGTCCACGGT
>DATFGG010000233.1:0-3590 GCA_035249665.1 Actinomycetota bacterium
GCCTCGATCACCATCAGGAGCACCGCGGTGTAGTGACACGCCGCGGCCGCAGCGGTCGCTGCGTGCCAGACCTCGTGGTATCCGAACGTGCGTGGGAACAACTTCGGTCTGCGGATCGCCAGGACGAGCGCTCCGAGTGAGTAGAGGAGTCCCCCCACCACGGTCAGGATGACCGGAGCGGGTCCCAGCGCCCGGACGAACTGCGGGAACACGATCACCGCCGCCCACCCGAGACCGAGGTACATGAACCCCGAGAGAACGTGCAGGTCGACTCGATACAGCTTCACGAGGATCCCGAGCCAGGCACCGACCCAGACCGCAGCGAGCATCCCAACCCTCCAGGGTCCCTCCAGCGCGAGCACGCAGTACGGCGTGTAGGACCCCGCGATAAGCAAGAAGATGGCCGCGTGGTCTCGTCGCTGCCATCGAACGAACTCCTCCGCGGACCACACGCCTAGGTGATACGTCGAACTGACCCAGAAGACCGTGACGAGACTCGCGGCGTAGATGGCCACGGCGAGGCGAGCGGCTGCCGACGGTGCCAGCACCAGCAGGACGAGACCCGCCGGCACCGCCACGAGGAACGCCACCCGATGGATCCAGCCGCGAGCCCGCGGCGATGTCCCCACTCCGATGACCGGCAGACCCGCCGGATCCGTGGGCGTGTTCACCTCGGAACTACTACCTCACGGAGACGCTACCGCCCATCCGAACTTGGCGATGTCCGGAGACGCGTCAGGAAGCGTCGGCGTCGCCGAACGTCTGGGCTTGCTCGAGGGTGCCGTCCTCGTGGACGATGACGACTTCCGATGGTGCCGACTCCTGTGCTCGTCGTGTCGCGGCGCTCACGGCCAGGTCCATCGTGTCCAGCGGCGGCGTCGCCTTCTTCCCTTCCCGCACGATCCACTGATCGCCCTCGGGAACGACTTCGAACCGGGTTCTCGCCATGACAATCCCTCCTTCGGCGTCGGCTCCGCCTTACCCCTCGATGCCCCGGGGTAACCAAGGCAATGGGAGGCCTCGGCCCGTGTCGAGGAACTCGTCGTCAGGCGACCGTGATGTCGCGGGCTCGGGACCACCCCGGTAACGGGAACCATCGGCCCGGAACCATCGAACCCTCCCATCGTCGGCCCGTTGGACCGTCCATCCGTGCTCGTGGAGGAGCCGGTGATGGAACCCACAGATGAGCAGCAGGTTACTGAGGTCGGTGGCGCCTCCCCGCGACCACCAGACGATGTGGTGCGCGTTGGCGAACACGGTCGAGCCGCATCCAGGGAACCGGCACCCTCGGTCGCGATGGCGAAGCTGCCGGATCATCGAGGCGGAGGGCTCGCGTCTCGTGCGACCCAACGAGATCGCATCGCCGGCATCGTTCTCGGCGACGACCTGGACCCGAGCGTCGCACGCGAGACGCTGGAGGGCCTCGGGCGGCAAGACCGCTCCCTGATCGGTCTCCGCGTTGCGTCGTCCCGCCAGGGCGTCGAGCGACGCATGGACCACCACGGTCGCCCGGTCCGCGTCGGCGTCGGCCGCGATGCGCTGGGAGCACAACGCCACGAGGGCGTCAGCTCGACGTGCTTCGATGAAGATCCCCCCGACTTCGGCCGGCATGTGCGGGACCTGTTCGACGATCCTCTCGAGCGCCTTCGCGACGATGGCACCCTGCGCGGACGGCATGCGCGCCTCGAGGCCGAACCGACGCCCGCCGTCCTCGTACCAATACCGCAGGGACCGGTTCCGCTCGAACTCCGTGGTCTCATCCTGCGAAGCCCGTACCTCGAGGTCCGCGCGACGACGGATCGTGGCGCACGTGGCATCGCTCGCCCAGCCGATGAGCTCACCCTCGGTCTCGGCCGTGGCGAACCGGCACAGCTCGACCACCTTGTCGATGCCGAGCACGCCGGTCTCGAGCGCATCGGTGATGCCCGGCAGATCGTGGAGCGCCGCGGCCGCCTTGATCCAACGGTCTGCCCTCCACCACGACATGCCGTAGCGGATGGAGAGCCAATGCGCCACGTCTCGAGCGCCCGAGTCCTGCCATGCTCGGCGTCGATCGACCTCGGCGATGACGCCGAGCAGCGCCACCTGCGCCGTAGCGATGTGGCGATTCAACGCATCGGCCACGCCGATCAATCCGTCGTCGTCCAGATCGGGGTGCGCGAGGGACCCGTACATATGTTCGAGCGTATGAGGATGTCCGTCACCGCGCAGTGACCTACCGCACATCTGGCGAGATCTTCTCGGAGGGGCAGCTCAGGAAAGAAGGTCGGTGGTGGTGAGCTGCTCGCTCAGGAGCCGTGTGAAGTTTCCCGGCGCCCGATCGGCGAAGTTCCGGCAGAGGCGTCGCCCGTCCGGGTAGGCCGACACGTACGCGCGGGACGACGGATCGGTGAGGAACGCGACGGTCCGCGCCGCTCGCTCGTTCGATTCGAGTGCCCACTCGCGCAGGTATCCCTCCGCGTCGTCCGTGGACGCGCCGTCCTCGTGCAGCATGAAGGCGGCATTCACGGCCGGCGCATACAGCGCGAGCTCTGCTTCATGGACCTCGTGCGCCTCGAACGGGTCGAACCGGACGTCGATGTCTGCCAGGACGTCGGCGACGACCGCGAAGGGCTCACGACCGAGCGCCTCATCCAGCGCATTCGTCGCGATCCCCTCGGAGACGAGGGACTCGGGGGCTGAGATCGCGACGCTCGTCTCCAGTCGGCCGAGGTCTCGGTAGAGATGGGCATCCTTCGCCACCCGTTCGGTGTGATGACCGGGATACGCCTCATGGGCGGCGAGGGACACGAGCAGCACGACGGAGACGGGGAGATCGGCATTGACCTCGACGCGGCTGTGGTGCCGACCCTCGTACCGGTTGTAGGCGATCCACGGCACGCCCGAGACGAGCTCGTAGCTCACGGACTCCTCGGCAGGCATCGAGGCGATCGCGTGCGCCCGGGGACCCAGGACCTGCTGCAGGCGCTCGAGCGCGGGAACGAGCTTCTCGCGCGGAACCGCGTTGTTCGCATCCCAGGCGTTGTATCGCTCGCGGAGCGGGCCGTTCCCCGGAAGGGCTGCGTCCAGTCGCCCGTGGACCTCGTGCAGCACGCTCGTGTCGGTCCGTGAAGGACGGACACCGAGGCATCGTTCGACCTCGTCGGCCCACGTGATCTCCTCACCGGCAAGCCTGTCGGTAACGCATGCGAGGGCTTCGAGCTGACCACGCAACCATCGCCGGCGGTCTTCCGAGAGGTCGGAGTCGGCGAGACCGTCGAGGAGGAGCTGCGCCTCGTCGCGCAGGGCCTTCGGATCGACGGCCTCCTCGGCCTCGACGGTCCGCTCCATCTCCGAGGGGCCGATGAACGCGTCGACGAACCCGTCCAGATGCCTGCCCACGCGCAGGCAGAGCCACACGTATCGCTCCGGGATCCCCTCGGCGGTCACCCTCGCTGACCGGGGTCCTCCCGGCCGATCTCCCCCACCCATTCCCGGAGTCGTGGGATGTGCTCCGCGTAATGCTCGGGGCCCGACTTCCGGATCCATCGATCGGCTTCGAGAGATCCCTCCGGGAGTGAGCGCCAGGCCCGCAGCATCCGGTTGCGGGC
>DATFGG010000234.1:0-3237 GCA_035249665.1 Actinomycetota bacterium
GCCGGCGGCGGGCCGAGCGCGGGTTCGACCAGGCGCGCGTGCTCGCACGCGCCCTCGCTCGCGAGCTCGACCTCCCGGCGGTCGCCCTCGTCCGGAGGACGACGGCCACCACGCCGCAGTCGCGTCGGACGCGCGAGGAGCGGTTGCTGGCGATGCACGGTGCGTTCGCGCCCGCCTCCCGCCGTCCAGCGCCCGCGCGGGTCCTCCTGGTGGACGACGTCCTCACCACCGGCGCGACGGCATCCGCCTGCGCCGCGGTGCTCTCCGAGGCGGGCGTCCGGGAGATCCATGTCGTCACCGCCTGCCGATCCTTCTCGGATCTGCGTTCCGGCTCGGACCGCCCTCCGGGACCACGTGGTTCGCGCCACCCGTGAGGTGGTGCCTATACTCGGGAGGTGCTCCCGTCCGGGTCTGTGGTTGCCCGGGGATCAACCCCGGTAGTCGATGCCAGCCGCGGGCGAAGCGACCCACGTAAGGCGACCCTTGGTCGCCGAGCATGGAGCGGTTTAGAAGTAAGCCCTGCCCCGGGCCTCGCAGGATGCTCCGGGAGAGGGCGGGAGTCGGCGATCCTTCGGAACCACACGGGCCGCCGGCCAACGCCCCCGCAGGCGAGTGTGGGGTCAAAGACCAGGTCAGCCGGGCGGGAGCACACCCCTTCGGACGGCCGATGATGGACCTCAGCTTCACCGGCCGCGGCGTGCCCTTGTCCGACGACATCCGAGGTCAGGCGGAGCACAAGCTGGCGCGCCTCGAGCGACTCGAGCCGAGGACGATGCGGCTCGACCTCGAATTCGTCGCCGAGCATCATCCGAGCCCCGACGGGCTCAAGTTGATCAAGGCGGCGTTGAAGATCCCTCGGAAGACGTTCCGAGCGCACGCGGAAGCTCCCGACGTGCTCACCGCCCTCGATCACGTGGCCGAGAAGCTCGAGCGGCAGATCCGCGATCACCACGGGAAGCGGCTCCGCCGATGGCGCAGGGGAGTACGATTCCCGCGGGGTGCGTCTCCGCCCTCCGCCGGGAACGATGAGGTGACATGACGCCGACCGAGAAGGGTCCCACCGAGAAGCTTCGCGTGCTGATCGTCGACGATCACGCGTTGTTCCGCAGGGGACTCGAGATGGTGTTGCAGGACGAAGACGACCTGATGCTCGTCGGCGAGGCGTCGGACGGTGTGGAGGCGGTCGAGAAGGCGCAGGAGCTGATGCCCGACGTCGTGTTGATGGACGTCCGCATGCCGAAGCGGTCGGGGATCGAGGCGGCCGGCCACATCAAGGAGCTCCTCCCGCACGCGAAGATCCTGATGCTCACGATCTCCGACGACGAGGGCGATCTCTACGACGCGATCAAGGCGGGGGCCGCCGGGTACCTGCTGAAGGAGATCCCGATCGAGGAGGTCGCCGACGCGATCCGGAGCGTCTGGGCGGGGCAGTCTCGCATCTCACCGTCGATGGCCTCGAAGCTGCTCACCGAGTTCGCCGCGATCTCCAAGGAGGCGGACGAGCGTCCCCAGATGCCGGCGCCCAAGCTCACCGATCGCGAGATGGAGGTGCTCCGCCTCGTCGCGCAGGGGCTGAACAACCGGGACATCGCCAAGCAGCTGTTCATCTCCGAGAACACGGTCAAGAACCACATCCGCAACATCCTCGAGAAGCTCCACCTGCATTCGCGCATGGAAGCGGTCGTGTACGCGGTGCGGGAGAAGATGATCGAGATCACGTGAGGCAGCGGTAACCTCGCGATGGGCGATCCCACGATCGAGGCGGCGCGAGAGCTCTTCGACGAGGCGTTCGGGCAGATGCGCGACGCGATCGACGGCCTCTCCGCGGATGCCCTCGCCTGGCGGCCCCCTGCGGAGGACACGAACCCGATCACCGTCCTCGCCGTCCATTCGATGCACAGCACGCGGTGGTGGCTCACGATCGCGCGCGGCCTGCCGCTCCCGGACCGGGACCGGCCGTCGGAATTCGTCGCCGAGACGGGCGGCGACGCCGAGCTCGTGGGGTTCCTCGACCGGATGGTGAGCGAGTGCCGAGAGCGGCTGGACCCGGCGGAGGCGTTCGATGCCGGCGCCGAGCGATCCGTGCCGGACGACGAGCCGGTGACCGCGGGGTGGGCCCTCCTCCACGCGCTGGAACATCTCCGGGAGCACGTCGCGCAGGCGCAGCTCACGCGCCAACTCGTTGCGAACGAGGACCTCAAAGGGTCCGGCTGATGTGTGCACGTTTCCGTCGTCTGGTCCCTTGACGGAACCCGCCACGAGCGGTGCGATCCATTGCACATGAGGGAAACGCGAGTAGGGGCCCGAACAACGATGGGCACGTGGGGCGTCAGCGCTGTCTTCGGCCTCGTTCTGGTGGCGGCGATCCTCGCGCCGAGCCTCGCGGCGGATGCGGAGTCGGCTCCCTCGAAGGATCCCGGTGAAGAGTTCGCGAAGAGTGCGGGTTGCGATCGCGATCGCGCCGACGTTCCGATGAACGTCTCCTTCTTCAGCCAACACGCATCACCGGGTGAAGCTGCGGTTGGTGCTTCGACCGTCGCGGAAGCTGCGCTTGATGTGGTATCCGACACCTACTCTCCCGCGACCGTGGTTGAGGTCGCGCAGGAGGCCGCTGCTGGCTCAGGCGGCGATTCCATTGTTGTACGTCTCGACGGGGCGTCCATCGAGATCGCCCGTTTGCCGGACGGGATGTTCGTCGTGGTAGGGCTTATCGAGTGCGCCTGACGGCCAACCATGTAGCCACAGGTGAGGGCCCGTCACTCCGGGACGCAGCGGATGATCGCCTAGCCGGCGTGCCGCAGCTCGAGCGAGCTCTTGTTGTCATCGGTCCTCCCTCGAGCCGCGAGCCGATGTGAACACGATGTCGGTTACCGCCGAAACGCGAACGAGGACATGGCACCGTCGCCCGCTCACCAGCCGTTGCGGTGGATCTGCTCCTGCAGCGGGCGACGGCGCTGCTTCATCCACGACCCCGAAGGCTCCTCGTCCGCTGCGCGATACCCCAGCCCGATGATCCCGATCGGTCGGAGATCCCCGGGGACGCCGAACCGATCGAGGAGCTCGCGCTCGCCGTGCGTGATGCCGAAGAACCAGCCGCCGAGCCCCTCGTCCACCGCCGCCAGGAGGATGAGCATGGAGGCCATCGCCGCATCGATCTCCCAGAACCGCACCGGCCAGTTCGCCTCCTCGTCCATCCCGAACTCGATCTTGTCGGGCTGCGCGTAGCGGTCGAGGTAG
>DATFGG010000235.1:0-10225 GCA_035249665.1 Actinomycetota bacterium
GACCTCACCCCGTTCGCGTGCTTCGGCGGTGTCCCGCTCGACCAGGACCGGACCTACTCGTTCCGGGCCGCGGTCGTCTGACGCGTCACTCGTCGGTCGCGGTCACGGGGAAGGGGAGGGCGATCGGATCGTAGGAGGGCGAGCGGCCCTCCTCGTCGAATCGGTCCATGCCCCACCCGGAGACGTCCGTGACTTCCGTCGTACCCGCGAGCGCGAGGTCGACCCCGATCCTGGCCACGCCCGGTCCCCACATCATCCCGTGCCCGACGGCGGTGGCGACCGTGACGCCGGGGATCTCGTCGCCGGCTCGCGTCGAGACCGGCCCCACGATCGGGAGGTGGTCCGGGCAGTACTCGATCGTCGCCGCCCACGCCTTGCGGATCCCGAGACCTTCCGCGATCGGGACGTACCGGTGCATCCGCGCTTCCATCGCGTGCAGGTACGGCCAGTCGACCTCGCGGGCTCTGCCCGGCGCCTCGTCCGGGTTGGACATCCCGAACAGGAGACCGCTCTCCTCGAGGCGCCAGTACAGGCCGATCGCGTTCTCGAACACCATCGGCTGCCGCTCCACGTCGAAGGCGTCGTGGGGCTCGGTCACGGCCACCTGGTGCCGGACCGCGCCGACGAAGAAGCGGGCGTTCACGAGCGCTCCGACCTCGCGGAGCTTCGGCCCGCCGGTGAGGAGGACCCGCCCCGTCGCGATCGTGCCCTCGGGCGTCTCGACTCCGGTCACCGCCCCGTCGGAGCCCGTGCGGATCCCGAGGAACGACGTCCGTTCCCGGAGCTCCACGCCGGCTCGTTGCATCGCGATCGAGTACGCGCGCACGTTCCTCGGCGGGTCCACGCACCCGTCGCCCGGCGCGTACGTCCCGCCGCGGAACGTCGCCGGGTCGAGCGTGGGGTTCAGGCGCGCGGCCTCGGTGGCATCGACGTACCGGACGTCGTCGAGACCGGCCGCACGCTGCATCTCCACGCGAGCATTCGCCTCACGCTCTTGCGCCTCGTCCGTCGCGAGGATCAGGTACCCGAGCTCACGGAAGCCGCTGTCGGTCCCGTACCGCTCTCGCTGCGATCGGTAGAAGTCGATCGACCACATCCCGAGGGCCACCGTTTCGGGCGTGCCTCCCTGTGCCCGCACGACGCCGGCCGCGCGCGAGGACGCCCCCTGCCCGGCCTCGCCTTTCTCCAGAACGACGACGCGTTCCGCGCCGTGCTCCGTCGCGAAGACCGACGCCCATCCGCCGATCGTGCCCGCCCCCACGACCACGAGGTCGGCGCTGTCTCGGTTCGGCATCGGGTCCTTCCGCTCGAAGAGGCCGAAGTCTAGCGATGCGTACAGTGACGCCGATGCAGCCCGACACGGATGCGAGTCCCTCCCGTCCATCGGCCCAGACGCCGGTCCCTCCCGCCCCCGCCGACCATCGGACGCTCGTCGAGGAGGTCCTCGTCGTCCTGTCGCTCTCGGTGCTCGCACGGGCCGCCTACGCGATCCTCTCGCTCCTCGAGGCCCCGATCGCCGGCGTCGTCGTCGCGGCCGCCGACCAGTCGAACGCGTTCACCCGCCAGATCCTCGGATCCGTCTTCGGCCTCGCGCCCGCCCTCCTCGTGTTCCATCTCGTTCGCCGCAGCGGCGAGGGTCTTCCGGCGATCGGGATCCAGGCGGATCAGCCGAACCGCGATCTGATCCGCGGCGTCCTCGTCTTCGCGGTGGTCGGGATCGCGGGGATCGGGGTGTACCTGCTCGCCGTGGAGCTCGGGGTGAACCGGTTCGTCGTGCCGACCCCGCCACTCGGTCATTGGTGGACGATCCCGGCGCTCGTCATGAACGGCGTGGAGGCCGGCGTGGTGGAGGAGGTGATCGTCCTCGGGTACCTCATCACGCGGTTGCAGCAGCTGTCGTGGCCGGCGGTGCTCGCGGTGGGCGCGAGTGCGCTCCTCCGCGGCTCGTACCACCTGTACCAGGGCTGGGGTGGGTTCCTCGGCAACGTGGCGATGGGGGCGCTGTTCGGATACCTGTTCCTCCGATGGGGGAGGCGCACCTGGCCGTTCGTGGTCGCCCACGTCCTCCTCGACGTCGGCGCCGGAGTCGGGTTCATCCTGTTCCGAGACCGCTTACCCGGCTTCTGATCCGGCCGACCCCGGCAGATCGTGACGGCATCGGGTACACTGAGGTTTCGGATATCCGAATCAAGACCGATCCCCCGGCCAGCGCGCCGGGGTTTCGTGTTTCCAGGGTCCTCCTACCTCCATCCCGGGAACCAGAGGATCAGCTTCCAGCGGGTGTCCGAGATCACGCTCCAGCTCAGCACCGGCCAGAACCAGGCGAAGAGGGCCACCGCGGCCAGGACGACGGTCCACGCGATCGGCCGATACGGGTGCCGGACGGAGACCGCGGGTCGGCCCGTGGCCGGATCGGTCGCGACCGCGCCACTGGCCTCCCGGACGACGAGCCTCGCGTCGGAGAGGTCGCGCACCATGTACACCATCCCCAGGACGAGGAACGGTGTGAACGGCGCGACGTAGAAGAAGAACTGCGGGCGCGAAGCCAGGAACCACGGAAGGTACTGGAGCAGGACCGCCATCAGGAGGAACCCCGGGACCCAATCGCGCTTGCGCCACCAGGCCCACGCGAGGTACGGCAACGCCCAGATGCTCCCCCAGAAGATGACCGGATTGCCGATCGCCGTGAGTTGGCGGATCGACGGTCCGACGTCCTCCCACGTGATCGAGAGCGGCCGCTTCATGATCAACCAGGTCCACGGTCGCGAGTAGCCGTAGTGCGTCGGTGTCATCGCGCCCGTGTCCGGATCGAGCGCCGTCTCCTTCAGGTCGAACAGGTGATACCTGGCCACACGTCTCTGCTGGTCGATCAGTTCACCGACCTTCCAGTCGAAGTGATGGAGCCACGGGAGGTAGATCGCCACGTAGACGAGGAACGGGAGGATCACGAAGGCGATGAGGAGGGCGAAGCTCTCCCGGAACAGCGCCCGCGCGAACGCGCGGCCGTAGGTCGTGCCGCTGCGGCGACGCCTCGACGTCTCCCAGATCAGTGAGATGACGATCGCCGCGACGAGGCCGAGTCCGCCGGACCACTTCACCGCGACGGCCGCCCCGAACGCGATGCCGGCCGCGTAGCGCCACGGCCTCCACAGGGGCGAGGGGACGCGAGCCTCGCCCTCCGGTGGCGCCCGAGGGGTCCGTACGTCGATCCAGCGCCGGTCCAGGACCAAGCAGAGGAAGCCCGCGACGGTCCAGAGCTGCACGTGGACGTCCAACAGCGCCAGCCGCGACAGCACGACGCTCAGGTGCTCGAGGGCGAGGAGCAGCCCCGCGAGGAACGTCCAGAGCGGTCGACCGAACAGGAGCTGCGCGATCAGGGCGAGTCCGGTCACCGCCAGCGTCCCCGCGACCGCCGAGCCGACCCGCCACCCGAAGGCATCCATGCCGAACGCCTTGATGCCGAGCGCGATCGTCCACTTCCCGAGCGGCGGATGGACGTAGGAGCCCACGTCCCACTCCTGTTCGCGGAACAGCTGCTCGTTCTCCGAGTTGACCTGGCAGTACCGATCGGTGCCACCGACGAAGATGCACGCCGCCTTCGCGTAGTAGTTCTCGTCGAAGACCAACGACGGGGGGTTCGACAGCCCCCACAACCGCACCACCGCGGCGATCGCGGTGACGGCGAGGATCGCGACCCATGGACGGTTCAGACGGCGGAGGAACCATGCGTCGACGGGATCGGCCACGCGGGGCAGCGTACTCACGAGTGCCGCGTCGTCGGTTCTCAGCGTGGCCGGTCCTTGAGGCGATAGACGAACTGCAGCCCCTGGAAGGCCTCGGTGATCGAGGCGCTCTTGTTGTCGACGAGCCCGGCGTCGAGCCCGATCCGCTGGACGGCGTCGAAGTCGAGGTCGGTCGCGAGCTTCGCGGCCTTCTTCGGCCACGCGACCCAAAGCCGCCCGGCGGGATCCAGGGCGGCGGCGAGCGCGGGGAACCGGGATCGGAGTTCCCGCTCCTCGGTCACGAACAAGAGGGCGACGTCCATCCGGGAGCCGGGCCGTCGGAGGCGCTGGACGCCGGTCGGCAGGGTCCCGAGGGCGGTGTCGAAGCCGGGCGGCGCGGCGCCGACGTACACCTTCGCTCCCTCTCGGACGCCGAGCTTCTTCGACAGGGGCGTTCCCGAGTAGTCCTTGTGCGGCTCGGCCATCGGCCCATGGTAGGCGGAGGCGGACGTGGGACCATCCCGACATGGTTGGCCCCGGCATGAGCGGCGTCCTCTACCTCGTCGGCACGCCGATCGGGAACCTGGGCGACCTCTCCGACCGTGCCCGGGACACGCTCGCCGCCGTCACGGTGGTCGCGGCGGAGGACACGCGGCGGACCGGGCGCCTCCTGCGGTCCCTCGACATCCGCACGCCACTCGTCTCGATGTTCGAGGGCAACGAGGACGAGCGCGCGGCCGAGCTGGTCGAGCGGCTCGATGCCGGGGACGATGTCGCGGTCGTCACGGACGGCGGCATGCCCTCAGTCTCGGACCCGGGGTACCGCGTCGTCCGGCGCGCCGTGGAACGTGGGATCGAGGTCCGCGCCGTTCCCGGTCCGTCGGCCGCGATCGCCGCCCTCGTCCTCTCGGGACTCCCGACGGACCGGTTCGCGTTCGAGGGATTCTTGCCGCGGCGCGCGGGCGATCGCGGCCGCCGCCTCCAGGCGCTCCTGCACGACCCGCGGACGATCGTCTTCTTCGAATCCCCCCGGCGCGTCCGCGCGCTCCTGCGCGAGGTCGGTGCGGTGATGGGCGATCGACGGGTCGCGGTGTGCCGGGAGCTGACGAAGCTCCACGAAGAGGTCATCCGGGGCACCGTCGCCGAGGTCCTCACGACGATCGAGGAGCGTGAGCCGAAGGGAGAGGTCACGGTCGTGGTCGAGGGCGATCACGAAGGAGCTCCGCTCGATCGGGCGGCCCTCCTCGAGGAGGTCCGCCGGTTGACCGCCGAGGGCATGCGCCCCCGAGACGCCGCTCGCTCCGTGGCGGAACGCCACGGAGCGAGCGCCAACGACCTCTACCGGGCCGCGATCGCCTCCGACTAACGGCGGATTCCCCCGGGGTTACGCCCTCCCTACACTGGCACGATGGTGCAAGCGCCTCCTCCCCTCGGGCCGCAACCGGTGCCGCCGCGCCCGGACGGCGGCGGGTCGGGGGCCGATACGT
The DNA here is from genome assembly GCA_035249665.1 of Actinomycetota bacterium. Lineage (GTDB taxonomy): Bacteria > Actinomycetota > UBA4738 > UBA4738 > HRBIN12 > JAJNBA01. Next base: position 5,210 of record DATFGG010000235.1, read on the forward strand.
CGAGCTCACGTCTCTTCGCCGCGTTCATCGCCACCTCGGTGGTGGCGGTCATCCTCGGTGTGCTGGCGGTCGGCGCCGTGCTGCGGGAGCCGTTGCCTCCGGAGATGGGGACCGGCGGTCCGACAGCAGGGCCGTCGACGACGACCGACTCGCCGTCGCCCGGTGCCTCGCCGGCGGTCCGGGCGAAGGTCGACGGTGCGTTCAAGTTCCTCGAGCGCGTCGGCGGCGCCCCGGTCCGATGGAACCCGTGCGAAACGATCTCCTATGCCGTGAACACGGACGGCGCCACCTCCTCGATCAAGCCCGACCTGCACGAAGCGATGGCGCGAGTGACGCGCGCCACACAGATCGAGTTCGTGTCCGTCGGCACGACGGAGGAGACGTTCCTGCGTGCCTATCAGCGGATGCGCTACCAGGGCGTGATCCGGAAGGCGGAGCTGATCATCATCTGGGTCGACCACGGCGACTACCAGGCGATCCTGCGCCGCCTCCACGATCCTCGTCCGTCGATCGCGTTCGCCAAGACGATGGCCGGGCTCTTCGCCGACCAGGACCAGTACTTCGGCGGGATCATCGTGATGGATGCCGAGGCGACCTCCCAGCGCGGCTTCGGCCACTCCTACGCGCACGGCTCGGTCCTGCTCCACGAGCTCGGGCACATCATGGGCCTGGACCACGTGAAGGACCCTGACCAGCTGATGTATTCGGGGCGGTACCCGAACTACGGGCTCCATGACTTCGGGGCCGGCGATCTCGAGGGGCTCCGGCGCATCGGGATGGATGCCGGCTGCCTCGAGTAGCGCCTCTGAGTCGACCATCGTAGGAACGACGGCGCCACGAGGAGACAACGGCGCCGCCAGGGAGCCGCGGCCCACAGGGGAACGACGGCGCCCTGGGTACGATGGCCCTCATGGGCCGGGACGTCTTCACCATCACCACACCGATCTACTACCCGAACGACGTGCCGCACATCGGACACGCCTACGACGCCGTGGCCGCGGACGTCATCGCCCGGCACCATCGGCTGCGTGGGGAGAAGGTCTTCCACCTCACCGGGACCGACGAGCACGGCCTGAACATCCAGCGAAAGGCGACGGCGGCGGGGCTCGAGCCCAAGCGTTTCGTCGACGAGATGGAGCCCCGCTGGCGCGAGGTCTGGCAGCGACTCGATATCGCCTACGACGACTACATCCGGACGACCGAGGCTCGGCACAAGGACGCGGTAGTCAAGCTACTTGACCAAGTGCACGACAACGGTCGGGACGACATCTACCTCGACACCTACGAGGGGCTGTACTGCGTCTCCTGCGAGCTCTATTACGTGGAAGGGGACCTCCTGGAGGGCCAGCTCTGCCCGATCCACGAGCGTCCGGTCGAGGTGATGAAGGAGCAGAACTATTTCTTCCGCCTCTCGGCCTACGGGGACCGTCTCCTGGAGCACTACGAGCGGACACCATCCGCCGTGGAGCCCGACATCCGGCGGAACGAGGTGCTGTCCCTGATCCGGGGCGGGCTCCGGGACTTCTCGATCAGCCGGACGAACTTCGATTGGGGGATCCCGCTGCCCTGGGACACCGACCACGTCACGTACGTCTGGTTCGATGCCCTCACGAACTACCTCACGGCTGCCGGCTACGGCTCCGACGAGGAGACCTTCGCGCGGCGCTGGCCGGCGAACATCCACATGATCGGGAAGGACATCCTCCGGCAGCACGCGATCTACTGGCCCGCGATGCTGATGGCGGCCGGGATCGAGCCGCCCACGCAGGTCTGGGCCCATGGGTTCCTGACCGTCGGCGGCAAGAAGATGTCGAAGACCAATCTCACCGGGATCCATCCCTTCGAGCTGCTCGACCGATTCGGCGTCGACTCCTACCGGTGGTACTTCCTCCGGGAGATCCAGTTCGGCCAGGACGGATCGTTCTCGCTCGAGTCGATGGTGGACCGCCACAACGCGGAGCTCTCCAACGGGATCGGCAACCTCGCCTCACGCGTGCTCGCGATGCTCCGTTCGTACTTCGACGGTGCCGTGCCCGAACCGACGTTCCCCGGCGCCGAGTCGGATCTCCCGGAGGTGGTCGCGACGGCCGCCCGCCGCTACGACGAGGAGATGCTCGCGGTGCGGCCGACCGCTGCGTTGGCCGCGGTCTACGACGTGGTAGCGCGCGCCAACCGGTACATGGTGGAGCGGTCCCCGTGGACCCTCGCCAAGGACCCGGCGAGGCGGGATGAGCTCGGATCGATCCTCTACGCCTCGGCTGAGACCCTGCGCTCGCTGGCGATCCTGCTCTCGTCCATCATGCCGAGCGCCGCCGGGCGGATGTGGGAGCAGCTCGGCATCGAGGAAACCCTCGACGCACAGCGCCTCGACCACGCGGCGACGTGGGGGCGCATGGCTCCGGGGACGCGCACGACGAAGCGTGCGTCGCTCTTCCCGAGGGTCGACACGGTCGAATAGCCAGGCCCGTCCGACCGGCGGAAAGCCTGTCAACAGCCGGTCGATCGGGAACCGAGGGCCACGGATGTTTCACGTGAATCTCCTCGCATGCACCGGAACTTGAGACCGCCTATCATCGCGCGCCGATGACACGACCGAACCCTGAACTCCCGGTGCAGAGGGGGGTGGTGGACACCCACTGCCATCTGTTCCTGGTGGACCGGGAACCTTCACTGGTGGTCGAGGCCGCGCGGGCGGCGGGTGTCGACCGCCTGCTGTGCGTCGGTGTGGACCCGGCCACGTCGGCCACGTCCCTCGAGCTGGCTGATTCGATCTCGGGTGTCTTCGCCACGGCGGGGATGCATCCCCACGATGCCGGACACTTCGACGAGGCGGCGGGCGCGAGGATCGAAGAGCTGCTCCACGACCCCCGGGTGGTGGCCGTCGGCGAGTGCGGCCTGGACTTCTTCCGGATGCGATCGCCCAAGGAGGACCAGGTCCGGACGCTGAAAGCGCACATCTCGCTGTCGAACGAGTCCGGGAAGCCGATGGTCGTCCATGTACGCGACGCCTGGCCCGAAGTCCTTCGAGTCCTGGATGAGGGTTCGGCGGAACGCGTCGTGATCCACTGCTTCAGCGGCGACGCCGAGATCGCGAGGGAGTGCGCCGAACGCGGGTATTGGATCAGCTTCGCGGGCAACATCACGTACCCGAAGAACGAGCGCCTCCGGCAGGCGGCGCGCGCCGTGGACATCGGCCGCATCCTCGTGGAGACGGACGCGCCGTTCCTCGCTCCGCAGAACCTACGGGGGACGAGCAACGAACCGGCGAACGTCATCCACGCGATCGCCGAGGTGGCGCGCATCCGCGACGAGGACGTGCGAAGCGTGTCGGAGGCGACGTCGCGCAACGCCGACTCGGCGTTTCCCGGTCTGACCTGAGTCGAACGCACGTTCGCCGCTCAAGGTTGCAGTGAGAGTTGAGGGTTTGCTAGCGTGCGTTTTCCACAACAGCTTCCGAGGTCGCTGGCGTCCCGCGGGGACACCGGGGTCCGCGGAGGAGCGGGACGGAAGATGCACGACGTTCGGACGACGACTCGGCAGCATCCGCGGGCTCGGCGTGTGACGTCGTCATCGAACGATCGTCCCCGAGGTGTGGGGGACTGGTTGGTGGACGGAGCGGTGTTGCCCGGTTGGAAGCGCACGGGCTTCACCGCCGAGACCTCGGTTTCCGCCGGCGGCGTCGGGACATCCTCGGCCGAGTCCGTGCGGGTTCTCGCGTTCGGGGAAGGTGCGCGAGGGCTCGACGACCACGGATCCGACCGGGGAGCTCCTCTCGGCCATGGGGATCGTGCCCTTCGCTGACGGCGTCCGGACAACAGCCAGCGCCCCCCTTCACGTTCGGTCCCGGGCCTTCGGCCCGGGACCGAACCACGTTCCGGCGCCGTACGCTCCCCGCGTGAGCACCGCTGAACACGCGTCGTTCGGCGCGGGCGCGCTGCGCGCCCTCGCCGAACGCCACGGCATCCGGCCGAAGCGCTCGCTGGGTCAGCACTTCCTGATCGACCCGAACCTCGCGCGCGCGATCGCCACCGATGCGGGGGTGGGGCGGGGCGACCGGGTCGTCGAGATCGGCGCCGGACTCGGCTCGCTCACGCGAGCGCTCGCGGAAGCCGGCGCCGAGGTGCTCGCGGTGGAGGTCGATCCCTCGCTGATCTCGGCGCTCGAGGAGTCGGTGTCCGGACTGGATGGCGTGCGGGTCCTCCACACGGATGCGACGGATCCCGCATGGCAGGACGCCCTCGACGGCGACGGATGGGTGCTCGCCGCGAACCTGCCGTACAACGTCGCCACCCGCCTGGTGCTGGACACGCTTCGGGACGTCCCTCGGGTAGGCCTCCTCGTCGTGATGGTGCAGCGCGAGGTCGGTGAGCGCCTCGTCGCGGGCCCGGGCGAGCCCGCCTACGGGATCCCCAGTGTCCGTGTGGCCTACCGGGCCGAGGGCACCCTCGTGCGCCGCGTGCCTCCGTCGGTCTTCTGGCCGCGCCCGAACGTGGAGTCCGTGATCGTGCGGCTCGTGCGCCGGGACGAACCGGCGGTGGAGGTCGACGAGCACCGGCTCTGGGCGGTGGTAGATGCCGCGTTCGGGGAGCGGCGGAAGACGATGCGGAACGCCCTTCGCCGGCTCGGCCTGGAGGGTGAGGTCGCGGATGAGCTGCTGGGAGCGGCCGGCGTCGACCCCTCGGTCCGGGGGGAGACGCTCTCGCTCGAGGAGTTCGCACGGATCGCCGAGTCTCTCCCCGAGGACATGGCGCTGCCGAGATGACGAGATCCGAGTTCCGGGCACTGTCGATGCCTGCGCACGCGAAGATCAACGTCTTCCTGCGCGTGCTCGGCCGACGCGACGATGGCTACCACGACATCGAGACGCTGCTACTGCCGATCTCGCTCGCCGATCACGTGCGGGTGGAGCCGGCCGAGGAGCTCTCCGTGTCCGTCGAAGGATCCGCCGCCGCGGGCCTGCCCCGGGACGACGCGAACCTGGCGCTGCGGGCGGCGCGGGCGCTCGCTGCGCAGGCC
>DATFGG010000236.1:0-7259 GCA_035249665.1 Actinomycetota bacterium
TCTTGCCGAGGGGTGCCGGTTCCTTGCCGTTCCTGCTGGTTCCTTGCCTTTCCTCCACCCCAGGCGGCGATCTCACTCGCGCCGGTAGTCGATGACCCAGAGCTCCGACCAGGTCGCGCCCCCGTCCTCCGACCGCTCCCACCGCCATCGGAAGGCGTCGGCCTGGATGTCGGAGAACACCATCCGCTTCGTGATGTCCCGACCGTTCTCGACCTCATCGACGGCGAACGCGAACCCCTCCGGATGGGATCGTCCTTGGAGCGCCCAGTAGTTGCCCGTCGAGTCCACCCACGTCTGGCGCCAACCGTGCAGCTCGTCGAAGACGTTGACGCTCATGCCCGACCATCGCTCGGGCTCGAGAGCCTCGAAGCGTTCGACGACGACGTGGTCGTCGAACTCCTTCGCGATCCGGTTGGAGCCGTGGCCACCGTCCCAGACGCATACCCACTCGCCGAGCCAGAAGTCGAGAGAGGTCGGTCCCGAGGTCCCGTCGGACGCCATCTGCGGAGTGTCGCGCGGCGACGCCAGGAGCGCTTCCGGGTCCTTGCCTCCTCGTGTGAGGCTTCCCGGCTGACAACCCGGCGCGATCCGCACGATACTCCCGTCGAAGCGGGCGCGATGCGCGCGAGGAGAGGCGGACGGAGGCCTGTCATGGACATCCCCCAGGAGCGGAAGCTCGTCACCGAGATCCCGGGACCGAGATCGCGCGAATGGTTCGAGCGGCGGTACACGGCGGTCCCTCGCGGCGTCGCGAACATCCACCCCATCGTCACGGCGCGCGCGTCAGGCGCGATCGTGGAAGACGTCGACGGGAACCGGCTGATCGACTTCGCCACCGGCATCGCGGTCCTGAACGTCGGTCACACGGCACCCGAGGTGGTGTCCGCCGCGCAGCGGCAGCTCGAGCTCGACACGCACACCTGTTTCCACGTGACCGCGAACGAGCCGTACATCGAGCTCGCCGAACGGCTGAACGCGCTCGCACCCGGCGACCACGAAAAGAAGACCATGTTCGCGAACTCCGGAGCCGAGGCCGTCGAGAACGCTGTGAAGATCGCACGGAAGCACACCGGAAGGCCGGCGGTCGTCGTGTTCGATCACGCGTTCCACGGCCGCACGCTGATGGCGATGTCGCTGACGGCCAAGGTGATGCCCTACAAGCAGGGGATGGGGCCGTTCGCCCCCGAGGTCTACCGGCTGCCGCTCGCGTACCCCTATCGATGCCCCACCGGTGGGACGCCGGAAACGTGCGCGGAGTCTTGCCTCGCCTATGCGCTGGACGAGATGCACAAGCACATCGGTGAGGAGAACGTCGCCGCCATCCTGATCGAGCCGATCCAGGGCGAGGGCGGGTTCATCGTGCCGGCGCCGGGGTTCATCGCCGGCCTGGCGGAGTTCGCCGCCGCCAACGGCATCGTGTTCATCGCCGACGAGATCCAGTCGGGGATGGGTCGCGCCGGCCGATGGTTCGCGATCGAGGACGAAGAAGTGGTCCCCGACATCGTGCTGAGCGCCAAGTCCCTGGGAGGCGGCCTGCCGATCTCGGCCGTCACCGGTCGAGCGGACATGATGGACAGCGTGCACGTCGGGGGGCTCGGCGGGACGTACGGAGGCAACCCCGTCGCGGCCGCCGCGGCGCTCGCCGTGCTGGACAAGATCGAGGCCGAGGGACTCCTCGAGCGGGCTCGCACCGTCGGCGGCACGATCGATCGGCGGATGCGCGCGATGCAGGACCGGTTCGACTCGATCGGCGACGTGCGCGGACGCGGGGCGATGCGGGCGATGGAGCTCGTCGCCGATCGCGCCACGAAGGAGCCGCTCGATGGGGCCGTGATGTCGGCCCTCGGCAGCGCCGCGTTGGAACGAGGGCTGATCGTGTTGACCGCAGGGACCTACGGCAACGTCCTCCGGCTGCTTCCGCCCGTCACGATCGACGACGGCCTGCTGGACGAGGGGCTCGGCCTGCTGGAGGAGGCCGTCGCCGCGACGGCGGGATGACGACGCACCAGCTGCACGGGTGAACGACCCGCCTCCCAGGGCCTCGCGGTCGCGCCTGCGTCGCGTGGCCATCGATCTCGGGCCCCTCCGGGCGTCGCGCGAGTTCCGGTTGCTGTGGACCGGTCTCCTCGTCACGGCTACCGGGAGCCAGTTCACGCTCGTCGCGGTGTTCGTCCAGGTGACGAACCTCACCGATTCGGAGGTGGCCGTCGGTGCCACCGGGCTCGCGTATCTGCTCGGCCTGGTAGCGGGTTCGCTCGGAGGCGGCGCGATCCTGGATGCGTGGGACCGGCGACGACTGCTGATGATGGCGCAGATGGGTCTCGCCGCGGGCTCCACGATCCTGCTCGCCGGCGCCCTCGTGGGCGAGCCGCCGCTATGGCTGATCTACGCGGGACTCGCCGTCCTCGCCGCGAGCAGCTCGTTCGACGGCCCCACCCGATCCGCGATCACCGCGCGGATCCTCGAGCCCGCCCAGCTGCCGGCGGCGCAGGCTCTGAACCAGGTCGTGTGGAACACGGCCGCGTTGATCGGTCCCCTGCTCGCCGGGCTCGTGATCGTGTGGTGGGACGTGACCGTCGCGTACGCGATCGACCTCGCCTCGATCGGATGCATGTTCGTGGCCGCCTCGCTCCTGCGACCGATGCCGCCGGTGCGCGAGGATCACGCCGACACCGGCCTCCGCGCGATCCGCGAGGGGTTCCGCTTCGCGCGGAAGCACCGGCTGATCATGGCGACGTTCGTGATCGACCTGATCGCGATGGTCTTCGGCCTGCCGCGCGTGCTGTTCCCGTTCCTGATCGTGGACCAGTTCCATCGCTCGCCGAAGGCGATCGGACTCCTGTTCGCGGCCCTCGCGGTCGGCGCGCTCCTCGGGGCGCTGACCAGCGGCTGGACCGGACGGGTCCACCGCCAGGGGATCGCGGTGATCGTCTCGGTGGCCGCATGGGGGGTGGCGATCGCCGCGTTCGGGTGGTCGGGCACGTTCTGGCTCGGACTCGCGATGCTCGCGCTCGCCGGATGGGCCGACGTGATCAGCGCCATCTTCCGCACCACGATCCTCCAGATGTCGGCCCCCGATCGATTGCGAGGGAGGCTCTTCGGGATCCACATCCTCGTCGTGACCGGGGGGCCTCGCCTGGGAGACGTCGAGGCGGGGGTGGTGGCGCGGCTGGTTTCCCCGACGTTCAGCATCGTCTCTGGGGGGATCGCCTGCGTCCTCGGTGCCGGGCTCGTCGCGCTCCTCTACCCGGAGTTGCGGCGGGCTCGCGCACCCCATACCACCTGACGTACGCTGCGCCGGATGGCGAAGCTGACCGAAGCGGAGCTCAAGGTCTTCCTCGACGAGAGGGCGGGCTGGGCCTCGCTCTCGAACGCGATCCATCGCGACTTCACGTTCCCCGGCTTCCGGTCGGCGATCGCGTTCGTGAACAGCGTGGCCGACCTCGCCGAGGCCGCGGGACACCACCCCGACATCGAGATCCACTACAACCGCGTCCACCTGTCGCTGTCCACCCATGACGCCGGGGGCGTGACCGAGAAGGACGTCGCGCTCGCGGCCGAGATCGACCGGGTCGCCGAGCCGACGGCCGGATAGGCCCGGTGGCCGAAGCGGTCCGCACCGCCGAGCTGCGTGTCCTGGAGGGTCCCAACCTCTACTTCCCGCGTCCCGCGGTGAAGCTGATGCTCGAGGTGGGCGGGTGGCTCCGTGCGAGCGACGATCACGTCCGGAAGGTCGCGGACCAGGTGGGCATCCCACGGCTCGAACCGGGCACCGCCGGGACCGACCAGCGGCTGCGTGCGACCGCACGGATCGCGGTGCAGCTGACGAGGCGCATCGCGGAGGCCGTGGGCACGGGTCGGCTCGCCGTGCGCGGCCGGACGGGCCCCGAGTTCGGGCACGTGGTGATCGCGTTCCCGTGGCGACGAAGAGGAGCGGCCGAGGCACTCGCCCAGGCGGTGGCCACCGGTATGGGCGCGCTGCTCACGCGATCGCCCGCCCGCGTCATCGCGGAGCTCGGCCGCGCGGTGGCGGCCGCCGAGCCGGGACAGCCGCCGACGGTCCCGGACCCGGACGTCCCCGTGATCCAGGTGAGCGGCACGAACGGGAAGACCACCACCACCCGGCTGGTCGCCCACATGGTGATGACCGCCGGCAAACGCGTGGCGTTCTCCTCGACCGACGGCGTGTACCGGAACGATCGGTTGGTGAAGAAGGGCGACTACTCGGGGTTCGCCGGGGCCGCGACGGCCCTCGCGCAGCATCCCGACGTCGCCGTGCTCGAGACCGCCCGCGGAGGCATCCTCCTCCGCGGGATCGGCGTCGCGCACAACGACGTCGCGGTGGTGACCAACGTCTCCGCGGATCACCTCCACCTCCACGGCATCTCCACGGTCGACCAGCTCGCGGAGGTCAAGGCGACGGTCACCAGGATCACCCGGCCCGAGGGGTGGGTCGTCCTGAACGCGGACGATCCCCGGGTGCTCGCGATGCGGCGCACCGCGAGCGGCCGGCCCTGGCTCTTCTCGCTCGACCCCCGGCACCCGGCGATCCGCGAGACGCTCGGCGGGGGGGGCCGCGCGATCAGCGTCCTCGACGGAACGATCGCCTGGATGGAGGACTCGATCGTCCACCCGCTCGTCGAGCTCGACCGCGTGCCGGTGACGCTCGCCGGACTCTCCCGGATGTACACACAGAACGCGCTCGCCGCGGCGGCGGCCGGGCTCGCGGCGGGACTCTCGCCGCGAGCCGTATCGAAGGGGCTCCGCACGTTCGTCCTCGATCCGCAGAAGAACCCGGGCCGGACGAACCTGTTCCGGCTCGAACGGAGACTGCTCGTCCTCGACTACGCCCACAACGAGGCGGGGATGGACGGACTCGTCGAGATCCTCCAGGGCCTCAGGCCGCCGGGCCGGGAGATCTGGCTCGCGATCGGCACGGCCGGCGACCGGACGGATGACATCCTGCAGGGGTTCGCGGTGCGTGCGGCCCTCGGCTCGGACCACCTCGCGATCGCGGAGCTGAAGAAGTACCTCCGAGGCCGGCCCCGCGAGGACGTGATCGCGCAGCTCCGGCACGGCGCCGCGCGAGCCGGCAAGTACGACGTCCCCGTCTACGTGGACGAGCTCCGCGCCCTTCGGGGGATGCTGGCGGCGTCCTCCCCCGGGGACGTGGTCGGGATCACCGCCCTCGCGCAACGGGCGCAGGCCTTCCGATGGCTCCGGACCCGCGATGCGAAGCTCCTGGGTCCCGCGGACGTCCGTCGACTGGTTCGGGCATCGGCCGACCGGCGGCGCGCAACCTGAGGTTGCCCTTCGAGGAGACCACGGGCGAGCCTGGGAGGATGGAGGGACATGGTCACCACCCCGCACTCCGCGATGGAATCCTCGCTCGTCGTGGCGTCCAACCGCGGGCCAGTTCGCTTCGAACGTAGCGAGGACGGCAAGCTCGTCGCCCATCGTGGCTCCGGCGGTCTCGTGACGGTGCTGGGCGGTGTCCTCGAGCGGGACGATGCCACGTGGGTGGCCGCCGCCGTCACCGAGGGCGACCGGGAGGTGGCACCGCGGGGTCGCAAGCTGGAGGGTGCCGCGCAGCGCGTCCGCTACGTCGACATCCCGGAGGAGCGTTACGACGGGTACTACAACGGGATCGCGAACGGGATCCTGTGGTTCGCGCACCACTACCTGTGGGACATCGCGAGGACGCCGACGTTCGACGAACGAACGGAGCACGATTGGGCCGACTACGTGGAAGCGAACCGGGCGTTCGCCCGTGCCCTGTCCGTGGAAGCGAAGCACGATCCGATCTTCCTGATCCAGGACTACCACCTGACGCTCGTGCCGCAGCTCCTCAGGGAGATGGTCCCGGAAGCGCGCATCCTGCACTTCTCGCACACGCCGTTCGCCGGGCGGACCTACCTCCGTACGCTCCCGGTCGACATGCGGCAATCGATCCTGCGCGGGATGCTCGGCGCCGACGTCGTGGGGTTCCAGGGCCGTCAATGGGGCGAGAACTTCCTCCTGTCCGCGCGCGAGCTCGAGGACGTCCACGTGGATATCCGCGCACACCGCGCCGAGGTGGACGGCCGGCAGGTGCAGATCAGGTCCTTCCCCGTGGCGGTGGGCGCGCAGGAGATCCAGGAGGCGGCCGCGACCGACCGGGCGAAGCGCCTCCGCACGCAGGTGGAGAAGATCCGAGGCGACCGGAAGCTCCTGCTCCGCGTCGACCGGCTCGAGCCGTCGAAGAACATCCTCCGCGGCTTCCTGGCCTTCGAGCTCCTGCTGCAGAAGCATCCGGAGTGGCGCGGCGAGGTGGTGTTCCTCGCCCTGTTGAGCCCTTCGCGCGAAGAGGTCCCGGCCTACCGCGACTACGGCGCCGACTGCCGCGCGACGGCCGACCGGATCAACGCCACGTACGGGAAAGAGGACTGGACGCCGATCGTCCTGAAGGTGCAGGAGGACTTCACGTACGCCGTCGCCGCGTACGACCGATACGACGCGATGCTCGTCAACCCGGTCCACGACGGCATGAACCTCGTGGCGATGGAGGCGCCGGTGGTCAACACGAGCGGCGGCGCGCTGATCCTGTCCCGGAACGCGGGGGCGTTCGGGCGGCTCGGGCGACACTCGCTGGCGATCAATCCGTTCGATCTCTCGGAGACCGCGGCGGCGATCAACGAGGCGCTCCTGATGCCGGAGGAGGACCGCACGCGCCGAGCTCGAGGCCTCCAGCGTTCGGCGCTCGCGCACACGCCGGCCACGTGGCTCGCGAGCCAGCTCCGAGCGATCGACGAGGTCCGGCTGCCGCGCGACTAGTTGCCGCCGGCCGCCTCCAGCTCCGCCGCGATCGACCCGAGCAAGGCGGCGATGCCGGCGGGCCCCTCGACGCGGAAGTCAGCCGCGGCGAGGACCTCGGCGGGCGTCTCGGGCCCCCCCGCCGCCACGCCACAGGTCCAGAGACCTCGTGAGCGGAGCCGGTCGAGGGCCGCGAATGCGTCCAGGTCGCCGACGTCATCGCCCGCGAACAGCACGGCCGTAAGCCCTCGCTCCTCCGCGATCCGTTCGACCGTGCCCCCCTTGCGCGGCCGTCCCGCCGGCGCCAGCTCGAGGATCCGCTTGCCCGGGACGATCTCGAGATCGTGCGCCGTCGCGATCACGTCGAGGCGTCCGGCCGACGCCGCCTGGGCTCGCTCCGGGTCCTCGAGCCCCCGGAAATGCACGGCGGCGGCGGCGCCCTTCGGCTCGACCCACGCGCCGACCGC
>DATFGG010000237.1:0-12187 GCA_035249665.1 Actinomycetota bacterium
GGAGATCCCGATGGCCGACGAAGAGGCGTTCGCGGCGATGTTGCTGGAGTACGGCCCCGACGCCGTCGTCCGATCCCCGGCCTCGCTGCGGGACACCGTCATCGCCCGGCTGGAGGCGCTCCTTGGCTGAACGCAGACGGAACGTTCCCAAAACGTCGGACCGGCTCGGGAGGATGCTCGCGATCGTGCCGTACCTCGTGCAGCACCCCGGCTCCGCGCTGGACGAGGTCGCCACGGCGTTCGGCGTGGCGCCCGGCCAGCTGCGGCGCGATCTCGACCTCCTGTTCATGTCGGGCCTCCCTCCGTACGGCCCGGGCGACCTGATCGACGTCGACGTGGACGAAGACGGCCACATCTGGATCTCGATGGCCGACCACTTCTCCCGGCCGCTGCAGCTGACGAGGATCGAGGCGCTCGCCGTCTACCTCCGCGGGACGGAGCTCCTCGCCCTGCCGGGGATGCCCGACGCCCCCGCCCTCGCGAAAGCGCTGGAGAAGCTGCGGCGCTCCCTCGGCGCGGACGCGCTGCAGGAGGCGGAGGGGCGCATCGAGATCTCGCGACGGGGACGGGCGCCGGAGCACCTGGATCTCCTGCGCGCGGCCGCGCGGGCGCACGAACGAGTGTCGATCGACTACTTCGCGGCGTCGACGGGGGAGTGGAGCCATCGCGAGATCGATCCCGAGGAGGTCTTCTCGGGGATGGGTCATTGGTACGTGGCGGCCTGGGACGTGGACGCGGACGCCGAGCGTCTCTTCCGCGCGGATCGGGTCCGGAGCGCGGCGCCGACCGGCGAGACGTTCGTACCGCGCGGCCTGCGGGGAGCGGGGCGAGACCTGTATTCACCGACCGGGGAGGACGTGTCCGTGCGCCTGCGGTTGCGACCGGCGGCACGCTGGATCGCGGAGTACTACGCCACGACCGAGCTCGAGGAACGGGACGACGGGGGAGTCGAAGCGACGCTTCCGGCGCGCCAGCTCGGCTGGGTCGCGCGGCTGCTGGTTCGCGTCGGAGACGATGCCGAGGTCGTCGAGCCCGCCGAGCTCAGAGACGAGGTGCGACGGCTCGCCCGCGAGACCCTCTCGGGCTACGGCCACAAGACCTAGTCAGACGGGTCTAGCCCCGACAACGCTCGCGAGCCTCAAGCCGCGTCGCCGGAGGGCCGATAGCTGTCGTGAGATGACCACCATCCGGACGACATGCCCCCGCTGCGGAGAGGTCGACATGGGCCCCGAAGCGATCTCGCTCTCGGTCCGTTCCAGCGGCCGGGAGGGGAGCTACCGCTTCACGTGCCCTCGTTGCGACGACGCCGTCGAGAAGCGGGCCGATCGCAAGATCGTTGCCCTGCTCGTGTCCGCCGGCGTGGATCTCGAACCCAGGGGGAGCGCGGAGATGAGCGAGAGCCTCTTCGATCAGGAGCCCGCGGAGGCCGTCGAGCCGCTCGAACACGCGATGGACGGTCCCGCGTTCTCGATCGATGATGTGATCGAGTTCCACTTCCTCCTCGAGGACGACCACTACCTCAAGGAGTTCCTGGCCGGCTCGGAAGAGTCGTAGCTCCCTGTTCGTGGCGCTGGGTTCCCAGCGCTCACCTCTCCATCAGTCGTCCGCCCGGTAGCATCCCTGTCGTGGAAGCCTGGCTCGTCGTCTGGCTCGTGGTCGGTCTCGTGACCACCGTCGCCCTGCTCGTGATGCTGGCGTTCCTCGTTCGCCATGTGATCCTGCTCGGGCGCACCGCCGGGCGGATGCAGGAGGAGCTGCAGCCAATCGCCGATGAGGTGGCCGCCGCCTCGGCCCGAGCCACCGATACGGCATCCCGCCTCTCGGAGCGCGCGTCCCCTCACGGGGCATCCGCCCGCCGCAGGGGTCCCCGATAGACTCGTTGCCGGGCACGCCCCGAGACCGATGCTCAACGTAGGACCCCTCGAGCTCCTCGTCGTCCTCGCCGTGGCGCTGATCGTGGTGGGGCCGGAACGCCTGCCCGAGCTCGCCCGTTCCGTCGGCCGCGTGCTCCGCCAGTTCCGGGAGGTCCAAGACGAGGTCCGCGACATGGTGTCGTCGGGGGTCGACGACGACATGCGGGAGGCGGCGGACGAGTTCCGCAAGGCCACCGGCGGCATCAAGCGGGCGACCGACGTGAAGGGCGCCGTCCGCCGTGCAGAACGGACGATCCGGGACGAGACCGCCGCGCTCCGGACGCCCCGCTCCCCACGCTCGAAGCCTGTGGGTCGTTCCTCGTCCCCCGCCGAGCCAACCGAGGCGGCCGGACCACCCGCCGACCGGCTCGTGGAGGACGGCGGGACCACCCCCGCGTCGGGTGACGCCTCCAGCGCCGGCGCCGGAGCCGGCGCGGGCACCCCATCCGACCCCGAGCCGACACCGGACGCATGAGGACGCTCCCGCGGTGGCGTCGGAAGACCCCCGAGCAGCGCGAGGGCGCGATGTCGCTGATCGACCATCTGAAGGAGCTCCGGCACCGGCTGTTGATCTGCCTGTGGGCCCTGCTCGGCGGCTCGGTCGCTGGCTTCTTCCTCTACGAGCCCGCGATGCGCCTTATCCAGAGCCCCTACTGCGACTTCCTCCGTGAGAACCCGAAGAAGGCACCTTTCCAGACCGGGGAGTGCTCGCTGGTCTTCCTCGGCGCGATCGACGCGTTCCTCATCACCGTGAAGGTGATCATCTTCCTGGCCCTCGTGGTGGCGCTGCCCGTGATCCTCTACCAGCTGTGGGCGTTCATCGTGCCGGGATTGACGGATCGCGAACGTCGCTGGGCGATCCCGTTCGTCGCGCTCTCGTTGATCCTGTTCCTGCTCGGCGGGCTGGCCGCGTACCTGACCCTGCCGAAGGCATTGGGGTTCCTGCTCGGCGTGGGCGGCGACTTCGTGAGCCCGTTGCTCACGGTCGACAAGTACATCGGGTTCGTGATCTTCACGATCCTCGCGTTCGGGCTCGGCTTCGAGTTCCCGATCCTGCTGATCTCCCTCACGGCCGCGGGCGTGCTCACGAACGAGACGATGCGACGCTACCGGCGACAGGTGGTCCTGGGGCTCGCCATCTTCGCGGCCGTGATCACACCGAGCCCCGACCCGATCTCGATGCTCGCGTTGTTGATCCCCCTCTACCTGTTCTACGAGGGAGCTATCATCGTCAGCCGCCTGATGAAGCGATAGGGACGAGACGATGGCGATCAAGGGCAAGGGACGGACGAAGACGAGGCAGCCGGTGCGCGCGCCTCGGCGCGGCCCCGTCCCGGTCCCGGTGCCGTTCCTTCGGCGGCGAGGGGTCCAGGCCCTGGCCGCGTTCCTGGCCGGCCTGCTGGTCTTCTGGGGCGGCGTCTGGCTCACGAACGGGCTCCGCGCCCAGGACCGGACCACGCGGGCCGAGGAGCAAGACCTCCTCCGCCGGCGCGCCGGCGCCTCCTGGAAGTCGTTGATCGAGACCGAGGTGGGAACGATCGGAACGGTGCAGGAGGGCTCGCCTCCCGTCGTCCTCCCGGACGTGCGGACCACCCTCACCGAGCTGGGGGAACGCACCCCCGCGGATGCCGTGGGAGCCCTGCAGGACGCGGCGGCGGGCGCGAGGGAGGTCTCTGATGCGATCGAGTCCTACGACCTCTCGGGCTCGCTCACGGGCAAGGGATTCGACAAGAGCCAGGTGCTGCGATTCCTCTCGGCGAGGGACGAGCTGCTCTCGTCGCTCACGTCGATCCGCGAAGCCGCACTCCTCGGCGTGGCCGCCGCGCGTCTCGACGTCGCCGACCGGGCCGGCGTGCTCGGCCGCGCCCAGTCACTGCTCGCCGAGGCGGACGCCGCGATGACCCGCTTCCAGACACACCACGTCGAGGCGCTCAGCGGCGCCGGGATCAACCCGCAACAGCCGACCCTCCCGGGTCTACCGGGCTCGTAGGAGCGCATGACCGGCGGAGCGGACCTGGTGGTGGTCGCGAACCCCGCGGCCGGCCACGGGAAAGCGGGGAAGCTGATCGGCTCGGTCACGACCGCACTGCGCCGGCTCGGCGTCGCGCACGAGATCCGGGTCTCCGAGTCGGGCCCGGACGTGGAGCGTCTCGCTCGAGCCGCTTCCGCGGCCGGGGCGAGGATCGTGGCGGCGCTCGGAGGAGACGGGACGGCCTCGCTCGCCGCGAACGGGATCCTCGGGACGGGAACGGCCCTGGCGGCCCTGCCGGCCGGCACCGGCGACGACTTCGCGAAGGCGATCGGCGCGGGGAAGCTCCGGACCGCGATCGAACTGCTCGCCGATCCGAAGACCGCGGACCTCGACGTGATCGAGGTCACCGCGGGCGTCGTCACGAGGAGCTTCCTCAACATCGCCGGCGCCGGGTTCGACTCCGAGGTGAACGAGACCGCGAACGGGATGACCGTCAAGCTGGGTGCGACGGGCACGTACGTCGCCGCGCTGGTCAAGACGCTCTCCAGGTTCTCCCCGGCGACGTTCGTCGTGACGGTCGACGGCGAGCGGATGGAGGGCGACGCGATGCTCGTCGAGGTCGGGAGCGGCCGCTGGACCGGTGGAGGCATGCGGGTCCTCCCGGACGCCGTCATGAACGACGGACTCCTGGACGTCTGCATCGTGCAGGCGCTCTCCAAGGCCGCCTTCCTGCGGGCGTTCCCCCGCGTCTTCATCGGGTCGCACACCACGCACCCCAGGGTCACGATGCGCACGGGGACGAAGGTGGAGGTCGAGGCGAACCGGCGTGTGCTCGTGTACGCGGACGGGGAGCCGATCGGCCCGTTGCCCGCGATCTTCGAGATCCGGCCCGCCGCGCTCGCCGTGGTGGTCGGTCCGGACGCCAAGGCCGTACGGTGACCCCATGACGACGGGACTCCTGCTGATCCATGCCTTCCCCCTCGACGCCCGGCTGTGGGAGCCGCAACTCGGCTCGTTGGGCGCTCGGCTCCCGCTGGTCGCCCCGCACCTCCCGGGATTCGGTGCAACCGACGGCCCCGATGTCCTCACGATGGCCGCCGCGGCGGAACGGTGCCTCGGCGCGCTCGACGAGGCCGGCGTCGATACCGCGGTCGTGTGCGGCCTGTCGATGGGTGGGTACGTGGCGTTCGAGATGTGGAGGGCTGCGCGGCCGCGTATCGCCGCTCTGGTGCTGGCGAACACGAAAGCCGAGGCCGACCAGCCCGAGGCCGCGGCGAAGCGCCGCGAGCTGGCCGAGCGCCTGCGGACCGAGGGCCATGGGTTCCTGATCGACGAGCCCCCGCCCTTGCTCCGCGAGGATGCTCCGGCGGAGCTCCGCGAGCGCGTGCGGGGATGGATCGCGGAGCAGACCCCGAACGCGATCGCGGCAGCCTCGCTCGGGATGGCCGAGCGTCCGGACTCGGTGCAGGACCTCGCGACGATCGACGTGCCCACGCTGGTGATCACCGGTTCGGAGGATCGCCTGATCCCCCCCGACGTCACGGCGGGCATCGCCGACGGCGTCGCCGGGGCGGAGCTGCTCCGGATCGAGGGCGCCGGCCATCTGTCCAACCTCGAGGCGCCGGAGGCCTTCGACACCGCGCTCGCCGGCGTCCTGACGGGGCTCGGTCTCTAGCCCACGCCCCGGGGGCGCCCAACCAGGGCGATGGAGGACCGCCCGTAGACTGGCCCGACCGTGACCACGCCTGAGGACTTCGCGCGGCAGTTCCCCTTCGCGCTCGACGCCTTCCAGCACGAGGCGATCGATGCCGTCCATCGCGGGATGTCGACCCTCGTGGCCGCGCCGACCGGCTCGGGGAAGACCATCGTCGCGGAGTTCGCGATCGAGCGCGCGCTCGACCGCGGCTCCAAGGCCTTCTACACGACCCCGCTGAAGGCCCTGTCCAACCAGAAGTTCGGCGACCTCGTCGCCAAGCACGGCGCGGGGACGGTCGGTCTGCTCACGGGCGACAACGCGATCAACCCCGATGCGGCCGTGGTCGTCATGACCACCGAGGTCCTCCGCAACATGCTGTACGAGCGGTCGTCGACCCTCACAGGCCTACACGCCGTCGTGATGGACGAGGTGCACTACCTGCAGGACCCCTACCGCGGCGCCGTGTGGGAGGAGGTCCTGATCCACCTCCCGCCCTCCGTGAGCGTGATCGCGCTCTCCGCGACGATCTCCAACGCGGAGGAGTTCGGCGAGTGGATCACGACCCTCCGTGGCGACACCCGCGTCGTGATCGAGGAGCGCCGCCCGGTGCCGCTCGAGCATCACTACCTCGTGGGGCCCCGGCTGCATCCGATGCATATCGAGCAGGACGGGATCCTGATGCCGAACCCCTACGTCGTCTCCCTGGACCAGCACGAGCTGAAGACGAAGACGTACTACCGGCGCGGGTCGGGGTTGCCGCAGCACCAACGGATCTCCCGACCCCGGGAGGGCTACCGCCGCGTCTACGTGCCGCGCCGCGAGGAGGTGGTCGACGTACTCGCGCAGGAGGGGATGCTGCCGGCGATCTACTTCGTGTTCAGCCGGTCCGGCTGCGAGAAGAGCGTGGGCTGGCTCCGGGACGCGGGGGTCCGCCTCACGACCCGGGAGGAGGCCGCCACGATCAGGGATCGGGCCGAGACCGGGGCCGCGTGGGTGGACGAGGACGATCTCACGAGCCTCGGATTCGCGGAGTTCCTCGAGTCCCTGACCGCCGGCGTCGCCGCCCACCACGCCGGCATGCTCCCGCTGTTCAAGGAGACGGTCGAGGAGCTGTTCCAGGAGGGGCTCGTGAAGGTGGTCTTCGCGACGGAGACACTCTCGCTGGGGATCAACATGCCTGCCAAGAGCGTCGTGATCGAGGACCTCTGGAAGTTCCAGGGCGAACGCCACGAGCTCGTCACGCCCGGTGAGTACACACAGCTCACGGGGCGCGCAGGCCGGCGCGGGATCGACGCGCTCGGGCACGCGGTCGTCGTCTACCAGCGCCAGGTGCCCTTCGAGCGAGTCGCGGGACTGGCGGCCACGAGGACCTACGACCTCGCCTCCTCGTTCCGACCCTCGTACAACATGGCGGTCAACCTCGTCCGCAACTACACACCCGAGCAGGCGCATCACCTGCTGAACTCCTCGTTCGCGCAGTTCCTCGCCGACCGGGGCGTCGTGGCGCTCGAACGATCCCGGCAGCAAGACGTCGCGACGCTCGAGGGCTACCGGAAGAACATGAACTGCCATCTCGGAGACTTCGAGGAGTACTGGGGGTACCTGGAGAAGGCGCGACGGCTGCGCGACGAGGACCGCCGAGCGCGCGACCAGGGACGCCGGGACGACGTCAGATCCGGCATCGCCGAGCTCCGTCCGGGCGACGTGGTGTGGGTGCCGAGCGCCAGGAGACGCGGTCTCGCGGTGGTCGTGTCGTCGCGGGACGGGAAGCCGACCGTCCTCGCCCAGGACCGCCAGTTCTTCCGGTTGACGCCGCGCCATCTCGAGGACCCGCCGCAGATCCTGACGAAGATCCCGCTGCCCCGGTCCGGGAGCGTCCGCAACCCGCGGTTCCGCCGCGACGTCGCGGCCCGCCTCGTCGCGCTCGACGTGAAGACCGGGGGAGGCAAGCGGCGCGCTCAGACGAACCCCAGGGTCGAACGCGAGGCGGCCCGGCTGGAGGAGCTCGCTGCTGCACATCCGTGTCGGCGATGCCCGGAGCGCGGGAAGCACGAGCGCTGGGCGGGCCGGGCGACGGAGCTCCAGCGGCGACTCGGCGGCGTCGAGCGCCGGATCAGGGTCCGCACCGAGACGCTGGCGCGACAGTTCGACCGGGTCCTGTCGGTCCTGCGGGAGCTGGGCTACGTGGACGACTGGGAACTCACCGTGAAGGGCCAGACGCTCACCCGCATCTACGGCGAGGGCGACCTGCTGGTGGGGGAGGCCCTCGCGTCGGGCCTCCTGGACGACCTCGGGCCCTCCGAGGTCGTCGCCCTGTTGTCGGCGGTGATCTACGAGGGACGGGAGCGGATCCCTCTCTCGGGCGAGATGCCGACCGCGGAGACGAAGGAGCGCTACGAGCGGCTCCAGCGATTGTGGCGGAAGGTCCGGCGCACCGAGGACGAGCACCAGGTGCAACTCTGTCGCGAGCTCGAGGCGGGGTTCGCCAGGCCGATCCACCAGTGGGCGGAGGGCGAGGCTCTCGACGACATCCTGACGGAGACAGAGATGGCCCCGGGGGACTTCGTCCGGAACTGCAAGCAGCTCGTCGATCTGCTCCGGCAGATCGAGGACGTGGCCACGCCCGGCACGGCGGCGCAGGTCCGGGCCGGGCGTGCCGCGATCCTCCGAGGCGTCGTCGCCTACACGGGTGTGTAGCTACGCTTCGCCCATGGGACCTCGGCCATGAGCAGCCCCTTCGGCACGATCGCCGTGATCGTCGACCCCCGTGCGGGCATCCTCTCCCAGCTCCCGTTGCTCGAGCGTGCGCTCGACGAGCGCGGCCTGGAGCACCGGACCTTGGTGGCGAACGGGTCGGATCCCTCCGCGCTCGCGGCTTCGGCCCTCGATGACGGGTACCGGTTCCTCGTCGCGATGGGCAACGACGCGACCATCCAGGACGTGGTGAACGGGATGTTCCGAGAGGGCCGCACGATCCGAGAGGAGCCCGTGCTCGGCGTGATCGGAGCCGGGAGCGGGTGCGATCTCGTCCGGAGCTTCGGCATCCCCGGTGACACAGAGTCGGCGGCCGCCCACCTCCTCGGGGACAACACCTACGGCCTCGACCTCATGAAGATCACGGCCACGGGCGCCACGGGAGAGCGGCACACGCGGTTCGGGCACAACCTCGCGCAGGTGGGGATGGGCGCGCAACAGGTCGCGTGTGCGGCGAAGGCTCCGGCCTGGCTGGGCGGCTCGCGGCGGTTCTACGGCTTCTGGTGCGGCTACCTCAAGACGAAGGCGTCCCGGGTGACGGTGGAGCACGATCGGCGCACCTGGGAGGGCCGGGCGTGGAACGTCGTCGTCGCGAACGCGCAGTTCACCGGGGGCGGCCTGCGACTATCACCTCGATCGTTCCCAGGAGACGGCGTGCTGGACGCCCTCGTGTTCACCGGCCCCCGCTCGGGCGCCTACACGCAGCTCCCGCGGCTCTTCCGCCACGGCGACCACGTCCCCGACCCGCACATCCAGGAGCTGAAGGCGAAGATCCGCTTCGAGATCCGATCCGAGCGGCCGCTGCCGGTCATCGCCGACGGTGTCGCACTCGGCACGACGCCGGTCACGTTCCAGATCATGCCTCGGTCGATCCTGTTCAAGCTATGAGCGCCCCGCACCTCGACCGGATCCGCCGCGCCATCCTGGAAGCCGGGGCGCGCGACCTGGACGCGCTGGTCGTGTCGCCGTCTCCCGATCTCGCCTATCTCACCGGCTACGACCCCATGCCCCTGGAACGCCCCACGCTGCTCGTGCTGCGGCCGGGACATGACCCGGCGCTCCTGGTCCCGGAGCTCGAGCGGCCGCTCGCGACGACCTCGCCGATGGGAGAGCACCTCGAGCTGGTGCCCTGGCTGGACGGCGCCGACCCGTACGAGGCCGCCGCGAAGCTGCTGATCGGGGCCGCTCAGGTCGCCGTGGCCGATCGCCTCTGGGCCTCTCACCTGATCGGCCTCCAACGAGCGATGCCGGGCGCCTCGTTCTCCGCGGCGTCCGCGGTTCTCGGTCGCCTCCGGAGCGTGAAGGACGCCTCCGAGCTCGAGGCCCTGCGCCTGGCCGCCCGGGCGGCGGACGAGACGTTCCGGGACATCCTGGCGATGTCCTTCGAGGGCCGGAGCGAGGAGGCCGTCGCGCAGGACCTCGCGGAGCTCCTCGTCCGCCACGGTCACGCCAAGGCGGAGTTCGCGATCGTCGCCAGCGGCCCGCACGCCGCCTCCCCCCATCACGAGCCAGGGGACCGGACGATCCTGCCCGGCGACGCCGTGGTGATGGACTTCGGGGGAGAGCTCTGGGGCTACCTCAGCGACACCACGCGGACCGTCGTGGTGGGGGAGGCCCCCGAGGGGTTCGACCAGGCGTACCCGGCCGTCCAGGAGGCCCAGGCCGCGGCCGTGGATGCCGTACGACCGGGGGTCCGAGCGGAGGAGATCGATCGGGCCGCCAGGGCCGTGATCGGAGCGGCCGGGCACGCCGAGCGGTTCATCCACCGCACCGGCCACGGGATCGGTCTCGAGCTGCACGAGCCTCCCTACATGGTGGAGGGCGACAGGACCGTCCTCGAACCGGGGATGACGTTCTCGGTGGAGCCCGGCGTCTACCTCGAGGGACGCTTCGGGATCCGGATCGAGGACATCGTGGCCGTGACCGAGGACGGGGTCGAGCGCCTGAACAGGAGCACGAGGGATCTCCAGGTCGTCGCTTGACCTGCCGGCCGGGTCTCGGGTAATCCTCATCCCCGAGGGATGCGAACACGTCCTAGAGCGTTCGCGAGCGGGAGGTCGGCCGCATGAAGGACCGGACCATGAAGATGGACACCTCGGAATTCGATCTGGACAGGTACCTGCGTGCCTCGAAGCGGGTCGACCTGTCCAGCGTGGAGTGGTCGCGGATCCGCGAGCACCCCGTCACGACCGCCGAGGCGCGTTGTCTCACGTACATGATGGACATCGAGACCCATACGGTGGTGTTCCTCCGGGACCTCCTCGCGACCCGCGCGTCGTTCGATCCCGAGGTCACCGCGTTCCTGTCGTGTTGGGTCTACGAGGAGCTCTGGCACGGGGAGGCGTTCAGCCGCTTCCTCGGCGAGGCCGGGTACCGGGTCGCCCCGACCTTCGAGGACGTGTCGGGCGACGACCCGTTCCCGACCCGCGTCGACCGGAACCAATGGGTCCGACAGAAGTTCGGGACGAAGGGATACGTCTCCCACATCGGCACACTGCTCGGATCGGCGCTGTTCCGTGACTTCGTCGCCGTCCACATGACGTGGGGAGCCGTCAACGAACTCGGCACGCTGACCGGATACCACCGCATCATCGCCAAGACCGAGCACCCCGTCCTGATCCAGCTCCTCCAGGCCGTGATCAAGGACGAACGCCGACACTTCGCCTTCTACCGGGCGCAGGCCAGGATGCGCCTGGCGCGTTCGCGGCAGGCGCGGACGATCACCCGGTGGGCGCTCGAACATCTCTGGGCCCCCGTGGGGACCGGTGTCCGGCCGCAGTCCGAGACCGACTTCGTGATCCACTCCCTCTTCGGCGACGCGGACGGGATGGTCGCCGTCAAGGAGATGGAAGCGACGCTCGGGGAGCTTCCGGGCCTGGAGGGCAGCCGCTTCCTCACGGACGCGCTGGAAGGAGCGGCGACCCGGCTCGGCCGCCCGCTCGGGATGGGTTGAGGCTCAGTCTCGCGGGCGGACCTTCGTCCCCTCCGGCGTGTCCATGACCTCGAGGCTCATCGCCTGCAACTCGTCCCGGAGCTCGTCGGAGCGCGCGTAGTCCTTCGACGCTCGAGCGGCGTCGCGGTCGGCAACCAGCTGCCGGACCTCCTCCGACGGCTCCCACGCCGCTCGCGCCTCCCGTTCGAGATCGAGTCCGAGGACGCGATCCCAGGTCGCGAGGAGCCCTCTCTTCTCGCCGGTCGAGACGTCGGCCGAGTGATCGAGGTCGTTCACCGCACGGACGGCGGCCGGCATGTCGAGGTCGTTCGCTACGGCCTCGCGGAATCGTGAATCGAACTCCTTCGCGGCGGGGCCGAGGTCGTCGACCGGCGCGCCCCACTCCGCGACGTGCCTCCGGAGCTGCTTCACCCGGTGGTCGGCCGTCTCCAGCGCCTCCCAGGTGAAGTCCATCTCGGATCGATACCGGGTCTGGAACGTGAACCAACGGAAGGCGAGGGGATCGATGCCCTGCTCGGCCAGATCGGTCACCCGCTTGATGTTCTTGGCGGATTTCGCCATCTTCTGGCCGCCCATCTGCAGGAACCCGCCGTGTGCCCAGATCGACACGACCGGATGGCCGACCGCGCCCTCCGACTGCGCGATCTCGTCCTCGTGGTGCGGGAACTTGTTGTCGTTGCCACCGGTGTGCACGTCGAAGCGATCGCCCAGGTGTTTGATCGACATCGCGGAGCACTCGATATGCCAGCCCGGATATCCGTCGCCCCACGGACTCGGCCATCGCAGGAGTCGGTTCGCGCCGGCCTTCTTCCACAGCGCGAAGTCCTCGGGGTGCCGCTTGCCCGGATCCGTCGCCAGCTCCGTTCGGTGCCCAGCTCGCAACTGATCGAGCGTGTTCC
>DATFGG010000238.1:0-2755 GCA_035249665.1 Actinomycetota bacterium
GTAGAAGATCTCACCGCGGAACGCGATGGGGAGCAGCGTCGAGCCGTCGTCCTGCATCACGTAGACGCGACAGTTGTGGTAGTCGAGGATCGTGTGGAGCTCGTCCGTGATCGCGGCGGCGATCTCGGAGACGTCGTCGAGACTGGTCAGGGTGGCCGCCATGCTGTGGAGCATGTTCAACTGCGCCACGAAGCGGAGGTCCGCCGACGGGGCGGCCTTTTCGCCGATCTCTTCGCTTCGCGCCATCAACCAGGGCCTTTCCAACCCCATCCTCCCACTCCCATACCGTCGGGACCGGAGCGCCGGTGCTTGAACCCCGCACGCCGCGGGCTACCCTCGACCCATGGGAGATCGGAGGCGTTCCGCACGTCCGGGCTCGGAGACCGCCCCCGATCCTGCTCCGGAGCCCTGCGTGGCGTCGCTCGACGAACGGTCGCGCGAGGTCCTCGACTTCGAACGGGAGGCCTGGAAGCTCACCGTGTCCAAGCAGCGCGCGATCCGCGAACGGTTCGGCTTCTCTCCATCGCGGTACCACCAGCTCCTCCACCGGATCATCGATCGCCCGGAGGCCGTGGCGTACGACCCGATGCTGGTCCGCCGTTTGCGGCGCGTGCGTGCCGTGCGCCGCCGGTCTCGGACCGCCTCAGGTCTCGGGGTGCGCGTCTGAGCCGGCGAGGAGCAAGCCGGCGGGACCGCCGAGGACCGCAGGCTGCGGGCGATAGGATGCGCGGGTGAATCCGGGCATCGCGCGGCTCGCGATCGTCATCGCGCTCGTCATCGGGGGGGTCGCGGTGCTCGCCAACGGCTTCGACGACGAAGGGGTGGCGGCCCCGCCCGACCCATCGACGTCGCAGTCACCGACCGGGACGCCGAGCCCGAGTCCGTCTCCGCAAGCATCCATCGTCCCCCAACAGAAGGGCGTGCTCGTCCAGGTCCTTAACGGAACGTCGAGGGCGGGCTACGCGGCGGACTTCCAGGAGATGCTGGTCGACGTCGGGGAATATCTCCCGGCCGGGGACGCGGGGGACGCGCCCGACAAGCCGATCGTCGACTCGATCGTGTACTTCCGGGCGGACGGCAACAGGGCGCAGAACGAAGCCGACGCGCAGCTGCTCTCGGATGAGTACCTCGGAGGTGTTCCGGTTGAACGTCTGCCGGCCGATCTCGCTGACTCCGGTGCCATCGTCCGCGCCGCGGATGTCGTCATCGTCCTCGGAGAGGACCAAGCCGGGGAGCTCTGAGCGGTTACGCCCCCTGGCCCGGAGCCACGAGCGAATCCACCATCTCGCAGAGTTCGTTCGGCAGGAACGGCTTGGTGAGGAACGCGGACGCTCCCAAGCCGTGCGAACGCTCTCGATCGGCCCTGAGGGACTTCGCGGTAAGGACCAGGACGGGGATGTTGGTGGTCTCCGCGTCGCGCTGCAGCGCCTCCAGGACGTCGTAGCCGGAGATCCCCGGCAGCATCAGGTCGAGCACGATCACGTCCGGGTGCCGGTCACGGGCGATCTCCAGAGCTGTGCTCCCGTCCGCGGCTTCCAGCAGCTCGTGGCCCCGCTGCTGCAGGTTCAGGCGGCAGAGCAGCAAGACGTCAGGCTCATCGTCGACGACCAGTACTCGACCCATCTGAATGCTGTCCTCCTTCCGGGGGAGCCCCGTGGAACCTACATCAGTCGAATCATCGGAACGGAGGACCGGTCGGCTGGATACCCGGAATCCGGGGTTCCGAGCCACGAACGGCGTTGACGGGGCCGGAAGGCCCTCCTACGCTCGAAGGCCGAAGAGTCGCCGAAGAGTCGAGCCGAAGAGTCGAGCCGAAGAGTCGAGAAGGACGTGCCCCCGTGCTGAAGGTCTCCCAGAAGCTCGAATACGCGATGCGCGCCATGATCGAGCTGGCCGATGCCAGTCATGCGGGGGTGCTCGTACCGGCCCGCGAGATCGCGGCTCGGCAGCAGATCCCCCTCCGGTTCCTCGAGCAGCAGCTGGGCGCGTTGTCCAAGGCAGGGCTCGTCGAGAGCTTCCGGGGCGGTGGCGGTGGATGCCGGCTGGCTCGGTCGCCCGAGGAGATCACCGTGGCGGAGATCGCCGATGCGATCGAGGGGCAGATCTTCCCCATGTTCTGCCTCGAGCCGTCGGATCACACGTGCTTCCAGGACTCACAGTGTGGGCTGCAAGGCTTCTGGGCCGACGTCGCGAGGGCCGTCCAGGCGGTGTTCGCAGAGACGACGGTGGCGGACCTCGCGGCCCGCCACCGTTCGATGTCCCCGGGGCTCGTCTTGGTCAGCCCCGAGCAACTCCTGTCCCGTCCCTAGGACGCGGCCACGTCCGCCTTGCCGAGGATCCGCATGACCTTGGTCCCGCAGACGGGACACGTCCCTGAAGCGGCGTTGCGCCCGTTCTTGAGGGTGACGACCGTCCCCTCGAACTCACGCTTCGCCTTGCACTTCACGCAATACGCTTCGTACTGAGCCACTCCGTGCCTCCCTTCCCCCATCACGCTCCGAGCCGCCTCGATGGGCGGCTCTGAGCACGATGGTGGCTCTGTCCTCCCACCTATGCAAGCACCCGAGCCCTCACACGTCACCCCGGGGCCTCCCGTACGATGGACGGTCCACACCCTCACGAGGGAGCACGAGCCGAGCAGGGAGGGATCAGGGTGACCGACGCGCAGCCGCACATCGACGCGCTCCTCCAGGAGGAACGGGTCTTCCCACCCCCTTCGAGCTTCGCCCAGGGGGCCGTCGTGAGCGATCCGGCG
>DATFGG010000239.1:0-3376 GCA_035249665.1 Actinomycetota bacterium
GTGTCGCGCTCGGTGACGAACCCGTGCATCCGGTAGAGCGGCGGCAACACGAACAGCGTGAGGAGCGCGGAGGTCAGGAAGCCGCCGATCATCACGATCGCCATCGGCCGCGCGATCTCGAGGCCGGCGACGTCGCCGGCCACGATGATGGGCACCAAGGCGAGGATCGTGACGATGGCCGGCACGACGGTCGGCTGCAGGCGCTCCACCGTGCCGCGGAGCACCAGCTCGTCGCCGAACGTCTCGCCCTCCTCGAGCTCGAGGTGCTGATAGTGCCGCACCATCTGGATGCCGCTGCGGGCGGTCATCCCGAGGACCGCGAGGAGGCCCGCGAAGGCGCCCAGGCCGATGGTCCCCCCACCGACCCCGGCGGCCACGAGCCCCCCGACGAGCGCGATGGGGATCGTCGCGAGGACCAAGATCGCGAGCCGCCAGCTGGTGAACGCGGCTTGGAGGAGGAGGAAGATCGCGAGGGCAGCTGTGAGCGCGACGGCGAGGACCGTGGCCCCTGAGTGCACGACGTTCACGGCGGCGCCCCTGATCTCGGCGTGGTGCTCGAGGGGGAACTCCACGGCCGCGACCGCGCTCCGGACGTCCTCCAGCACCCCGTCGGTGTCACCGCCCGCGATGTCGGCACTGACGTCGATGTAGTTGGACACGGCCTCGTGACGGATCACGGTGGGGTTCTCGACGACGCTGACGTCGGCCACCTCGTGGAGGCGGACCCGCTCGCCGGTCGGCGTATCGATCAAGAGCTGCTCGACGTCCTCGACCGACCGGCGGATGTCCGGCGTTCCCCACACGACCACGTCGAACACCTTCTGCTCCTCGAACAGGTTGCCCACGGCGAGCCCGGAGAGAAGGATCGCCGACGCTCGGCGGACATCTCCGGGCTTCACGCCGAACTGCTGCGCGCGCAGGAGATCCACCTCGACCTCGATCGTCGGCTCGGTCGGGGCTGTCTCGACCAGCGGTCGGTCGAGGCCTTCGATCCCCGACAGCGCTCCGCGGACCTCGTCGGCCTTCGCCTCGAGGGTGGCCCTGTTCGCGCCGTACACGCGCACGACCACGTCCCGATCGCGGCCTTCGAGGACATCGGTGATCCGCTGCTCCGTGTACGTGGTCACGCGGTGCGAGAGATCGGGGTAGGTGGCGAGCACCTGCTCGATCGAAGCGACCGAGGCATCGTGATCCGCCGAGTCATCGAGCGTGAGCCAGATCTCTCCCTTGTTGACGTTCACGATCTGGTCGGAGTGGATCGCGCGGCCGACGTGGGCGCCCACCTGCTCGACACCTTCGAGCGCGCCCAGCCTGTCGACGACGTCCGCTGTCAACGCGCTCATCGCCGGCAACGACGTGCCAGGAGCGGCCTCCCACCGCACCACCAGGTCACTCCCGCGTAGTTGAACGTTCGTCGAGCGCTCCAGGAACGGGAACGTCGCGACCCCGATGATGAGCGCCACCCCGATCGCCGCGTAGGCCCACCGGGGTCTGCGGACGGCCCGGGTGAGCAGCAACCCGTGCCGGTCTCGGAACCAGCGGAGCACCGGGGACTCGCGAGGGTCGGAACGGCCGGGCAGCAGCATCAGGCCGAGGCTGGGCGTCACGACGAGCGCGACCAGCATCGAGACACCGATCACGACCAGATAGGAGATCAGGATGGGGGGAAGGAACGCCCCCGCCTGCCTGTCGAGGAAGAAGCCGGGCACTACGGCGGCGACCGCGACGAAGGTCCCGAAGAGGAGGGAGCTCCGCACGGCGACGGAGGCATCGAGGACCGATCGCCAGGCCGGAACGCTGGCACCGGCCGCGTCCTCACCGCCGCCCTTGAGCCGCGAGGCGATCTGGCGAACGTCATTCACGGCGTCGTCGATCACGATGCCCAGGGCCATCGCCAGGCCGGCGATGATCATCACGTTCAGCGTGACGTCGCGGAGGATGAGGATCGCGCCAGCGGCCGCCAGCGACGAGACGATCGCGGCCGTCGCGATCACGATCGAGCGCCACTCGAACAGGAGCAGCGCCAGGCCCGCGATCAGGAGGAGGCCGCCGATCGCGAGCGCGACGGCGACGTTCCGTGAGGACGTCTCGACGTAGTCAGCCGGGCGGAAGAGGGAGGTGTCGACCTCCAAGCCGGACAGTCCCGGCCGGAGCGAGTCCAGCGCCTCCTCCACGCCGTCCGTGACCTCACCGGTGTTCGCGTCGGGGAACTTCTCCACGACGAGCATCAACCCCGCCTCGCCGTTGGCGAAGATCGCATCACCGATCAGCGGCTGGTGGTTCTCGACCAGGTCCGTCACGTCGCCGAGCTGGACCGTGGCCCCGTCGACGATGACCGCGTTGCCCTCGTCGTCCTCGATCGGGATCTGCGCGAGATCGTCTGCCGTCTTGATCGGAAGCTCGTGGCGGATCCCGAACCGCTGGTTCGGCGTGTCGATGAATCCCGCGGTCCCAGGGCTGGACGCCTCGAGGAAGGTCAGTGGGGAGACCCAGAGAGAGTTCCCCGTCGTCCGCACGACCTGCTGGAGCGTGAGGTCCGCATCCCGCAGGCGCTCCGGGTCGACCAGGACCTGCAGCTGCCGGTCGCGGAACCCCCAGATCGAGACGTTGGCCACGCCCTGGACGCCGAGCAGGCGCGGGGCGATCCGCCACTTGGCGAGCTCCGAGATCCTGATCGGAGAGAGGGAGTCGGAGGCCAGCCGGATGGTGAGGACACGGCTCGTGGAGGAGTACGGCTGCATCATCTGCGGGGGTGCGGACACGCCGGGGAGGGCGACGGCGGCCTCAGCGACCTTCTCCTGCACCACCTGTCGCGCGTCGAGGAGGGGCGTCCCGGGCTCGAAGATCATGACGACAGAAGAGAGGCCGGGCAGGGATTCCGAGTGGATCTCGTCGACGAACGCGACGCCGTTCAGCAGGTCCTGCTCCAGTGGCACGGTGATCAGCTGTTCGACCTCGCTGGCCGACAGACCGAGCGCTTCCGTCCGGACCTCCACCATCGTGGGGCCGAACTCGGGCAGTTGATCGACCGGGACGTGGCGCAGTTGAACAACCCCGAAGACGACCAAGCCGGCCGCGAGCGCGACCACGAGACGACGGAACTTCAGGCTCGATGCAACGATCCTGCGCATCATCGACGGAACCCCTCCTCTCGCGATGGGTTCGCGGTGGACCGTTCCGGGCCGCTCGCCCGCCCCCCGTTGCGCGACAGGTCGAAGGGTATGGCTACCTGTAGCAACTCCACATGCGTCGTCTGACGTACCGCGGATACTTAGATTGGCTACATCTGGCGAGAGGTCAGATCACGTCGACGAGGATCGTGTGGTGCCCGGTCGCGCCATCCGGGAACGGAGGGACGGTCTCCTCCGTCTGCGTC
>DATFGG010000240.1:0-2373 GCA_035249665.1 Actinomycetota bacterium
ACCGCCTGACCACGAGCCGTCGCTCGATGGCCCTGATCGCGAACGTGACGCTCACCGTCAACAGCAGGTAGCCGACGGCCGCCCAGAAGAACACCTCGTTGTACTGGAACGTTGCGGATCCGACCAGCCGCGCTTCCTTCAAGAGGTCGTCGGCGAGCGCGAACACCGCGCCGATGATCGCGGAGTTCTTGATCATCGCGATGATCAGGCTCCCCAGCGGAGGGATCACGCTCCGCACGGCCTGGGGGATCACGATCTGTGACAGCACCCGGCTGTAGGTGAAGCCGAGCGCCAGGCCGGCGTCGATCTGCCCCTTCCCCACGGCGAAGACGCCCGATCGGACCGTCTCGGCCACGTAGGCCGCGGTGTAGAGGCCCAGGCTCGCGGTCGCGGCCACCCACGGCCCGATCGGGATCCCCGCACGCCGGAGCCCCAGATAGGCGATCGACAGCAGCACGAGCAGGGGGACGTTACGGAAGAACTCCACGTACAGGCCGCCGAACCATCGGATCCAGCGGACGGGCGCCACCCGGAGGGCGCCCACGAACAGCCCGACGCCGATCGCGATCGCGAACGACACGACCACGAGCTGGACCGTGACCAGGAAGCCCGAGCGGAACTCCGGGAAGTGCCGGACCAGCACTTCCCAGAGCTCGCTCATCGGTTCGCGATCGCCTCGATCAGCAGGTCTCCTCGCACGGGCGCAGCTCGAGCGCCTCCTCGAGGGTCATCGTCGGCGGGGGATCGGTCTCGCCGGTGTACTGCCCGATCCACTTCTCGTACGTCGCGGCCCACCGGCCGTCGTCGATGAACGCCTGGATCACGCCGTCGACGAACTCCTTGAAGTCCGCGTCGCCCTCGGCGATCCCGGCGCCGTACGGCTCGACCGTGTACCCCTCGCCCTTCAGCTCCAGGGTGTCGTCCTGGATGATCATCCCCGTGAGGATCACGTCGTCCGTGGACACGGCATCCACAGCGCCGGTCTGGACCAGCTCGAAGCACTCGGAGTACGTGTCCACGAGGCGCAGCTTCGCCTCCGGCGCGTTCTGCTTGAGGTTCTCCTCGTACGTCGAGCCGGTGGCCGTGCACACCGTCTTCCCGGCGAGATCCTCGACCCCGGTGATGTCGGAGTCCACCGGTGCGAGCACCCGGCCCTCGGCGATGTAGTAGGGGATCGAGAAGTCGATCTCCGCGTCCCGGTCCGTGGTGATCGTCATCGTCGAGAGGATCAGGTCGGCCGTGCCGTCCACGAGGAACGGGATCCGGTTGTCCGAGATCGCCTCGATGAAGTTCGGCTCCACGCCGAGCTCGTCCGCGATCGCCTGACCGAGATCGACGTCGAAACCCTCGATCGCGTCGGTCTGCGGGTTCCTGAACCCGAACGGCGGGACGTCGTACTTCACGCCGATCGTGATCTCCCCCGCCGCCTGCAGCTCGGCCATCGTCGACCCGGCCGGGAACTCCTGCATCTGGCCGTCATCGGCCGGCGGTTCGGGCTCGTCCTCACCGCACGCGGCCGCCACGAGTGCGAAGACCGAAACGAGCACCACCGGCCACCGGCGGCTCCACCTGACGTGTGCCATCGCTTCCTCCCTTCGGGCCCGCACTCCGCGGACTCTCCTTGTAGTACTGGTTCCTCAGTGCCGGAGGATCTTGTCCACGAAGTCCTTGGCCCGCTGGCTCTTCGCTCCCTCGAAGAACGCCTCCGGCTCGCCCTCCTCCACGATCCTCCCCTCGTCGACGAAAGCGATCCGGTCGCACACCTCACGTGCGAAGCCCATCTCATGCGTCACGACGATCATCGTCATGCCGTCGTGCGCGAGGTCCCGCATCACGTCGAGCACCTCGCGGATCATCTCGGGGTCGAGGGCCGACGTCGGCTCGTCGAAGAGGATCAGCTTCGGCTCCATCGCGAGAGCCCGGGCGATCGCGACCCGCTGCTGCTGGCCGCCCGAGAGGTCGGCCGGGAAGTCGTCGGCCTTCTCCGGGATGCCGACCCGCTCCAGGAGGCCGCGCGCCAGACGGTTCGCGTCGGACTCGGACATGCCCTTCACCTTGATCGGGCCGAGCGTGATGTTGTCCAGCACCGACTTGTGCGCGAACAGGTTGAACGACTGGAACACCATCCCGATCTCGGCGCGCAGGCGGAAGAGGTCCTTGCCGGCCCCCGGGACCGAGTGCCCGTCGAACCGGATGTCACCCTCGTCGATCGTCTCGAGACCGTTGATGCAGCGCAGGAGCGTGGACTTCCCGGATCCCGACGGTCCCGCGATCACGACCGCCTCCCCGGTGGAGATCGTGAGGTCGATCCCGTCGAGGACCAGATGGGAGCCGAAGCTCTTGCTGACGTTGTCGATCTCGATCAGATGCCCG
>DATFGG010000241.1:0-3258 GCA_035249665.1 Actinomycetota bacterium
GCTCGGCTACGAGATCTGGCTCAAGCGCGAGGATCTCGCGCACACCGGCGCGCACAAGATCAACAACGCCCTCGGTCAGGCGCTGCTCGCGAAGCGGCTCGGGAAGGAGCGGATCATCGCCGAGACGGGGGCCGGCATGCACGGTGTCGCGACCGCGACCGCGTGCGCCCTGCTCGGGCTCCCGTGCGTCGTGTACATGGGGGAGGAGGACACGCGCCGACAGGCGCCGAACGTGTCGCGGATGAGGCTCCTCGGCGCCGAGGTCGTCCCGGTCACGGCGGGCTCCAGGACCCTCAAGGAGGCGGTGAACGAGGCCCTCCGGGACTGGGCGGCATCGGTCCGGACGACCCATTACATCATCGGCTCCGTCGTGGGGCCGCACCCGTTCCCGGTGCTCGTGCGCGATCTCCAGCGTGTGATCGGCGACGAGGCGCGCCCCCAGTTCAGCGAGGCGACCGGAGGCGCCGACCCCGACGTGGTCGCGGCCTGCGTCGGCGGCGGCAGCAACGCCATCGGGATGTTCAGCGCGTTCGTCGGCACCCCGGGGGTCCGGCTGATCGGCGTGGAGGCCGGCGGCCGCGGTTCCGGGCTCGGCGAGCACTGCTCGTCGCTCACGCTGGGGCACCCCGGGATCCTCCACGGCGCGATGAGCTACCTGCTGCAGGACGCCGACGGCCAGGTCGCACGGACCCATTCGATCTCGGCCGGGCTGGACTACCCGGGCGTGGGACCGGAGCACGCCTACCTCCGCGACGCCGGACTCGCCGACTACGTGAGCGCCTCCGATGAGGACGCGCTCGACGGGTTCCAGGCGCTCTGCGGGAGCGAAGGCATCATCCCGGCGCTCGAGCCGGCGCACGTGATCGGGTGGCTGCTGCATCGACCGCTGGAGCCGGGCGCGTCCGTCCTCGTGTGCCTCTCCGGGCGCGGCGACAAGGACCTCGACACCGTGCGTGCGAGCCTCGGGACCACCTAGATGGGCCGGCTCGAGGATGCGCTGCGGGCCCGGCGCGACGCCGGGGGACACGCGTTCGTCCCGTACGTGACCGGCGGGTACCCGGGCGTGGACGCCGGCCTCCTCCGCCGGCTCGCGGCCGCAGGAGCGGATGCGATCGAGGTCGGCATCCCCTTCTCCGATCCCGTGATGGACGGCGGCGTGATCCAGGAGGCCTCGGCGGAGGCCCTGCGCGCGGGCGTCCGGCCCGGCGACGTGCTCGCCACGATCCGCGAGGCCGCGATCGAGGTGCCCGTCGCGGTCATGACGTACGTGAACCCGGTGGTGCGCCACGGGATCTCCTCCTTCCTCGACGAGGCTGTCGCCGCGGCGGTGGCCGGTGTGATCGTGCCGGACCTCCCGGTCGACGAGTCGAGCGACCTCGGGCGGGAGTCCGCCGCTCGCGGCGTCGACGTCGTGCTCCTGGCGGCGCCGGGGACCCACGAGGAGCGCATGGCGGAGATCGGGCGGCGGTCACGCGGCTTCGTCTACTGCGTGGCCACGTACGGCGTGACCGGCGCCCGTGACCGCGTGGAGGAGACCGCGAGAACGGTCGTCGCCGCGCTTCGGCCCCACACGGACCTCCCGTTGCTCGTGGGCGTCGGGATCGGCACGCCCGAACAGGCAGCGGAGGTATGTGCGTTCGCGGACGGCGTGGTCGTGGGGAGCGCGCTGATGCACAGGGTCGTGGGTGGGGACGTCGAAGGGGCGATCCAGCTGGCCACCGCGTTCCGCAAGGCGATTCCCCCCTGAGGCATCTCCGCCTCCCGGAGTGGACGTATGCCCTTGCGGACGCGGCGGCGGCGATTGGCCAACCGTGGCCGCGATGTGATAGTCACATCCAATCTCGGGAGACCGAGGAGAAGGGGGGCTCCATGAAGCACCGCATATGGTTCAAAGCGCTCGCCCTGGTGGCGGTGCTCACGATCGTCGCGACGGCGTGTGCCGGGGACGACGAACCGACAGGCGACGGCGACGGCGGCGTCGACTGTGCCACCGTCGAGTTCGGATGCGTCGAGGTAGGCGCGGACGAGCCGATCAACCTGGGCGCCGCGCAGGTGATCAGCGGGGCGGATGCCTCGCTCGGTCAGGACCAGGTGAACGCGCTCAATCTCGCGATCGACTACCTCGACGAGTCGTTCGACCAGACCCCGGGCACGTTGCTCGACCATCCGGTCGAGCTCACGGTCGAGGACGAGCTGTGCTCGGCCGAAGGCGGCCAGACGGCGGGCACGGCGCTCGCCGCCGACACCTCGATCGTCGCGGTGGTCGGAACGAGCTGCTCGAGCGCGGCGCTCGGCGTCGCGGACACGATCCTCGGCGACAAGGGCATCACGCTCATCTCGGGCTCGAACACGAGCCCGGCGCTGACCGATCCCGAGCTGCACAACCCGTTCTATGCCCGGACCGCCCACAACGACCGGATCCAGGGCGCGATCGGCGCCGAGTTCGCGCTGGGTGAAGACCTCGGCGCGACCACGGCGGCAACGATCGCGGACGAGAGCCCCTACACCCAGGGACTCGTCGGTGCCTTCGAGGCGAACTTCGAGGCCGGGGGTGGCACCATCACCGGATCGGAGCAGGTCAACTCCGAGGACACCGACTTCAAGCCGGTCCTCAGGTCGTTGGCCGAGCAGGATCCGGAGGTCCTGTACTTCCCGATCTTCGTGGCAGCGTGCACGCTGATCATCAGGCAGGCGCAAGACATCATGCCGGACGCCGAGCTGATCGTGGCCGACGGTTGCCTGTCGAGCGACACCCTGAAGAACGCGGGGCCTGCCGCCGATGGCGTCTGGGCATCCTCGCCGGACCTCTCGGCGTTCCAGACGAACGAGTTCTACTCGAGTGAGTTCATCCCTGCGTATCAGGAAGCGTTCGGGACCGAGCCGCTCGCGGTGTTCCACGCGCACTCCTTCGACGCCGCGAACGTCGTGTTCGCAGCGATCGAGGAGGTCGCGATCGACAACGGCGACGGATCGCTCTCGATCCCTCGCCAGGCGCTGCGTGACGCGATCTTCGCCACGGACGGCTACGAAGGCGTCACGGGCACGATCTCGTGCCTCGATACCGGAGACTGCGCGACGGACGTCACGATCGGACTGTT
The DNA here is from genome assembly GCA_035249665.1 of Actinomycetota bacterium. Taxonomy (GTDB): domain Bacteria; phylum Actinomycetota; class UBA4738; order UBA4738; family HRBIN12; genus JAJNBA01. The sequence continues at coordinate 3,099 of DATFGG010000241.1, forward strand.
CCTCGCTCCCGGCTGGCCGGTCGAGGGCGGCACGGACGATCCTGCCGTGTACACCGACACCAAGTCGCTGGACGAAGTCCTCTAGCGATCCACGAACCACGGCGGAGGGGCCGCGGGCCGAGCCGAGAGGCTCGCCCGTGGCCCCTTCCCTGAGAGGGGG
>DATFGG010000242.1:0-6231 GCA_035249665.1 Actinomycetota bacterium
CCGAACGCGAAGCCGAGCCGGGGCCGGAGGGGCCGTCCCCAGCGCCGGCCGGCCTTCGACCATCGATGCTGGGTTCCCCAGATCCCCACCGGGATCACGGGCGCGCCGGTGGGGAGCGCGATGCGTGCGATCCCGCTCCGGATCCGCTGTAGTGATCCAGGTGCGGGATTCACGGTTCCTTCCGGCGCGATCGCCGCGACGGCGCTGCGGCGGATCGTGGCGCTCACCTCGTCGAGCGCGCCGGCGTCGCTCTTGCCGCGACGCACGGGGATCTGGCGGTACCGACGGAGGAACCAGCCGCTCACGGGGACGTTGAAGATCTCGGACGCGACGAGGAAGCGGACGGTCCGTCGCCGGCGCCATGCGACCTCGGCCGCGAGACACGGCCCGTCGAGGACGCTGACATGCACGAACGCGAGGATCGCGGGCCCGTCCAGGGGCACGTGGTGGATCCCTGCGACGCGAACTCGGAATATTGCTCGGACGAGCAGCACGACTACGGGGGCTCCGAGCCGCCACCAGATGTTCAGGTCACCACGGAGAGCTCGCTCGCTCGCGAGCGTCTCCGTCACGGGTCGAACACCACGACGGAGCGGATCACCTCGCCGGCCAGCATCGCCCGGAACGCCTCTTCGAGATCGCCAAGCCCCAGCTCCCGCGTCACCATGCCTTCGAGGTCGAGCCGGCCCTCGAGTGCCCAGCGCGCCATCTCGGGGAAATCCTCCGAAGGGATCGGGTCGCCCCCGTCGGTGATCAGGAGCGACGTCTTACGCGGATACGCCGAGTGCTCGGTCCCGTTCCACGAGAGCGTGACGTCGGCGGGGATCGGCGGCACGCCGATCGCGACGGCCACGCCCGCGTAGTCCAGCATCGCCACGGCCTGCGACACCACGGCGGGGACCCCGGTCGCTTCGAACGCGAAGTCGACCCCGTCGCCCTGCGTGATCTCGCGAACCGCCGCGACGGCGTCGGTGGCGGAGGCGTCGATCATGTCCGTCGCACCGAACCGCTCTGCCCAAGCCAGCTTCGGGGCGGCGACGTCCACGGCGATCAACCGCTCGGCGCCCGCGATCCTCGCCCCTTGCAGCGCCGCGAGACCGATCCCGCCGAGGCCGATCACGGCGACGCGGGCGCCGGGCCACACCTTCGCCGTCTGGATCGCCGCACCGACCCCCGTGGAGACGCCGCAGCCGAGGAGGCACGCGCTCCGCAGGGGGAGCTCGGGCGGCATCGGGATCGCCTGCGCCGCATGGACCACGGTGTGCGAGCCGAGCGTGCCGAGCGAGAGGGTGCCGGCGAGCGGCGCGGCGTCGCGCGCCCGGTGGACGCGGGGAGGCTGCTGCCACGCGTGCGAGCATCGACGAGGGACACCACGCCGACACGGTCCGCACGTGCCGCACGGGACGGCCCATGCGAGCACGACGGGGTCGCCCACACGAGGCGTGCCCACGCCGTCGCCCACCTCCTCGACGATGCCTGCTCCCTCGTGGCCGAGGAGCATCGGGAACGGCGCCCCCCAGTTCCCGTGCTCGATCGCCCACAGGTCCGAGTGACACACGCCGCTCGCCACGAGACGCACGAGGACCTCGCCCGCTTCCGGCGCGTCGATCGCGAGGTCCTCGATACGGACCTCGCTGCCGATCGCGTCCACCACCGCGCCGATCGCCTCTCGCGTCACCGTCTCCCTCTCGCTGCGAGCGGCTCATGCTAGCGTCGGCGTCGCCCATGGATGTCCAGACGCTCCGCGACCGCGCCCAGGCCAGGTACCCGGAGTTCCTCGACGTGCTCGAAACGATGGTCAACGTCGATTGCGGCTCGTACTCGCCGGAGGGCGTCAACCGGATCGCGGACCTCTGCGAGCGCCGGTTCCTCGATCACGGGTGGGAGGTCGATCGTCGGCAGCACGACGGAGAGCCGACGCTCGGCGATCTCGTGATCGGGACGCTCCGGGGTGCGGGGGGACCGGACGTGCTGCTCGTGGGTCACATGGACACGGTGTTCGACGACGGGACCGTGGCCCAGCGTCCGTTCTCGATCGAGCGCGACATCGCCCGCGGCCCCGGCGTCTCGGACATGAAGGCCGGCCTGCTGGCAGGATTCTTCGCCACGCACGTGCTGCAGGACGTCGGCTTCGACGGCTTCGGCACCGTCACCTACGTGTGCAATCCGGATGAGGAGATCGGGTCGCCCTTCTCGGGGCCGGTCATCCGCGAGCTGGCCCCGGCGCACGACGTCGCGCTCGTGCTCGAGGGAGCTCGCGCGAACGGCGACATCGTGAGCTCGCGCAAGGGGATCACGGACTTCACGATCACGATCGAAGGCAAGGCGGCGCACGCCGGCGTCGAGCCGGAGAAGGGCCGCAACGCGATCCTCCAAGCCGCACACACGATCCTGGCGCTCCAGGGGCTCAACGGCCGCTGGCCGGGGGTGACCTCGAACGTCGGCGTGGTCCGGGGCGGGACCCGTTCGAACGTCGTCGCGGAGCGATGCGAGCTCGATGTGGATCTCCGCTCCACGGAGAACGCCACGCTCGAGGAGGCGGAGGCGGAGGTGCGGCGGATCTGTGACGACCCGATCGTGCCCGACGTGCGCATCACCGTGGATGCCCACGGTTGGCACCGGCCGATGGAGAAGGGCGACGGGGGCCGTCGCCTCGTGGATATCGCCGTCGGCGCCGCTTCGGAGCTCGGCTTCGAGCTGCACGATGCGGCGACTGGCGGCGCCTCAGACGCGAACACGACGAGCGCGGCCGGCACACCGACGATCGACGGTCTCGGCCCCGTCGGCGGCGACGACCACGGGCCGGCCGAGTGGGTGGACCTCACGAGCATCGTGCCGCGCACCGCCCTGCTGGCGGCGATCATCTCGAGGGTGTGAGCCGGGTGTCAGGGTGGCCGCCACAGGAGTTGCACCCGGACGCCTACCGGCAACTGGTGGAGGGAGCGCCGGCGATCCTCTACATCGACCGTCCCGACGAGCTCTCGACGAACCTGTATACGAGCCCGCAGATCGTGGACCTCCTCGGGTACAGCGTCCGGGAATGGATGGAGGACGCCGAGCTCTGGGTCCGGTCGATCCATCCCGACGACCGCGAGCGCGTGGTGCAGGAGCACAGGGACAGCAACGCCCATGCCGAGCGGTTCCTGGCCGAATACCGGCTCCTCACGAAGGCGGGTAGGGAGGTGTGGATCCGCGATGAGGCCGTGCCGGTGAGAGCGGAGGACGGTACCGTCGTGTACTGGCGTGGCGTGATGGTGGACATCACCCCCCAGAAGCTCGCGGAGGGGCAGCTGCGTTCGAGCCTCGAGGAGGTCCGACGCATGGTCGCCCAGCGGCGCGAGCTGGCGCAGCTGCTGGAGACGGCGCAGGAGGAGGAGCGCCGCAGGATCGCGGCCGACATCCACGACGACCCGATCCAGGTGATGAGCGCGGTGGACATGCGGCTGCAACTGCTGCTCGCTCGTCCCGATCGGTTCGATGCGCACGAACTCGGCGAGCTGGCGGAGGAGCTGCGATCGGAGATCGACCGCCTGCGGAACCTCCTCTTCGAGCTCCGTCCCGTGGCGCTCGATCTCGAGGGGCTGACGCCGGCGATCGCGATGAACCTCGAACACTTCGCGAAGGAGACCGGATGGTCCTGGGAGGTGATCAACGAGCTCGACGACGAGCCGCTTTCCGACGCCCGCGTATCGTTCTATCGGATCGCGCAGGAAGGGGTCACCAACGCCCGGAAGCACGCCAACGCCACCCATGTAGACGTCCGGTTGACGTCGATGGAGGGCGGACTCCTCCTGCGGATCGTCGACGACGGTGACGGGTTCGATCCTTCGGAGAAGGCGGCGCCGGGTCACCTCGGCCTGGCGACCGTGACCGAGCGCGCCGAGCTCGCCGGAGGATGGTGTCGTGTGCTCAGCGCACCCGATGAAGGGGCGGTCCTCGAATGCTGGATGCCGCTGATCGCGTCCGGCTCGGCGTCCTGACGTCCGATGGTTCGGTGGCGGGCCGGGAGTGTCTGGCTCGCGATGTGGACCGTCGACGGCTTCCTCTTCCACCTCGACAGCACGGTCTACAGCGTCTTCCTGATCCTCCAGGTCGGGCTGGATCCGCTCCAGCTCGTGCTGATGGGCACGATCCTCGAGGTCTCGTATCTCTTGTTCGAGGTCCCGACCGGGATCGTCGCAGACACGTTCAGCCGGAAGTGGTCGATCGTGATCGGGTACGTCGGCACGGGCATCGCGTTCGTGATGCTGGGATCAGCCGACTCGTTCGGGGTCGCAGCACTCTCGCAGGTCCTCTACGGCGTGTCGGCGACATTCGTCAGTGGCGCGGACGTGGCCTGGCTCACCGACGAGGTGGGTGAGGAGGCGGCGCGACCCCTCTACGTCCGGAGCGAGCAGTTCTTCAACGGCGGGGCGCTGGTCGGGATCGCGGGAAGCGTGGCGCTCGCTTCGATCGCGCTCCGGCTCCCGATCCTCGTCTGCGGCCTCGGATACGCCGCCCTGGGCTTGGCGCTCGCGGTCGGGATGACGGAGACCCGGTATCCCGCCAGGGACGCCGAGACGAAGCTCCGACACTCGATGCGCGTCACGTTGCGGGACGCGATCCGACAGGTCCGCGCGCATCACGTGCTGCTGCTGATCCTGGCAACGGCTGCGCTGCACGGGGCCTCGACCGAGGGTTGGGATCGCCTGTCCGATCTCCAGCTCCTCCGTGGCATCGGACTGCCCTCGCTCGGCGACCTCGAGCCGATCGTGTGGTTCGGGATCCTCGACGGTGTGGGACTGGTGCTCGGCATCGGCGCGCTCTCCTACGTCCGGCGCCGGGGGCATCTGGAGGGCCACGGCCTCGTGGCGAAGCTCCTCGCGCTCGTCGACGTGCTGCTGATCGCCAGCGTCGTGGGGTTCGCGTTCGTCGGAAGCTTCTGGTGGGCGGCGATCCTCTTCTGGATCGTCGGCGGTCTCCGGAGCCTGCGCGGCCCGGTGTTCACGGCCTGGATCAACCAGGGACTCGATCCCGCGACCCGGGCGACGATCAACTCGATGGGAGGCCAGGCCGATGCCGTCGGCCAGGCGATGGCCGGGCCGGTGGTCGGGGGGGTCGGCCGTGCCGTCTCGGTGCCGTGGGCCCTCTCGCTCGCCGGCCTCCTTCGACTGCCGATCCTGTTCCTGTACCTCCGTGCGATCCGCCGCGGTACCGTCGGCACGGTCGCGCCAGACGCGATGGATCAGGAGATCGATCTCGCCGATTGATGCTCCGGAGGGGGAGGAGGGAGCGCGGCGACGCCGCCACGGTGGTGATGCGTCTTCGGTGTGCGTCGGCGACCGCGGTCGCGGATCGCGCACTCGACGCGGAGCACGCCGACCGTGCGAAGAGCGATCGCGTACGCGAGGTCGTGGACGTCCGATGGGAGGTTCCCGCCGAGGAAGACGATCCGTGTGCGCACCCGAACGGTGAGCGAGGGGGCGCCACGGGTGCGAGGCTCCCTCGCGAACGCGGTGCGGAGCCTGGCTTCGGCGACGAGGTCGCTCCGGTCGGCGTCCGACGGGGGCACGGCCCGCCACGCGAATCCGAGCCACCGTCCCACCTCCCTGCGATTCCGCCACGCCCACCACGCGGCGGTCAGGCGTCCAACGGGGAAGAGTTTCCACAACCACGAGATCACTCGGAACACGTCCTTTCGGTCCGTCTGGGACGTCTCTACCCGCGATGCCCGTGCGTCGAACCCGCCGAGACCTTCGTCGCCCAGAGCATCACGTCATCCGCGCCGTCCGGCACGGGCTCGGCCGGAGCGTGCCATCTCACCTTCGCGAACATCCGCTGGGCAGCCGCATGGAACGGGAACACCAGCGCCTGGACGAACGCGGTCGAGAGCCGGCGACTCGATCGAAGGGCCCGCGCGCGGATGCCGGTGAGGAGTCGGGAGGGTGCGGGGGTCCACGAATAACCACCGATCTCGAAACCGGCCGTCCGAACCTTCTCGAACAGGATCGGCGGTTCGTCCCGACGGACGTGACCGCACGCTTGGTCCAGGGGTGACCACATCGTGGCGTGCACCGGGGTGGAAAGGACCAGTACCCCGCCGGGTCGGCTCACGCGGGCCATCTCGCCGAGGAGGCCCGTGTCGTCCTCGACGTGTTCGATGACCTCGAAGGCGAGCACCGCGTCGAACGAGTCGTCGGAGAAGGGAAGCGCCGCCTCGACGGCCGCCGTCCTCGCACCGCGTGCCGCGAG
>DATFGG010000243.1:0-4643 GCA_035249665.1 Actinomycetota bacterium
GAGGATGCTGACGGCATCCCCAGCGGGACGGCCGAGATCGTGCTCACCGGATGGGTCCTCGGGGCGACCGCGGCGATCCACCTCGTCGCCGCGGCGGTCGGCGCTCTGTTCGTGGGCTCATACATGCTCGCGAGGATCATGATCGAGGGTTCGCGTGCGCGCACACTGGCACGGACGGTCGCGGTCGGAGCGATCGCGCTCGTCGTGGCCGGGCTCGCCCTGTTCTTGCCGTCCGGCGATCTCGGGTTCGGCGGCGCATCGGGGGACGCCGCCTACCAAGCGCTCCGAGACGACCTCGGGCTCGAGCCCACGTTCGATCCCACGCGGTTCATCGTGACCGGTGAGCTCGATCGCCCGCCCGAGGACGAGGACGTGACGCCCTCCGATGTCGCCGAGGCGTTCGCCTACCGGGTCGCGGGGAGGAACGTCCAGGTCGTGACGCCTGACCGCGTATTGCCTCGGTGGGCCCTGGTCGTTCCGTCGTTGGTGATGGCATTGACCGCGCTGATCGTGGTGATGTGGGGTCCGCGCGACCTGCGGGTCACCACGCTCGGCGCGTCCGTCCTCGCGGGACTCATGCTCCTGTTGGGCATCGGGTTCGCGGTGCGCTACGACCTGTTCGCCCTCGAACGGTTCGGGAATCGACGGTTGTTCAACTACGCGATGCTCCCGTTCGTCATCGTGGTCTTGGGCGGGGGGGAGGCCGTCCTCCGTTGGGCCTCGACCCGCGGCCGAACCATCGCGCGCGTCGCTTCGATCGTCGCGCTCGCCGCGACACTCGTGACGGGAGCGGCGTTGTTGCCGTCGGCCAGCTGGCCGAAGCAGGAGAAGCTCGGGAGCCTCACCGAGCAGGTCGCCCTCCTCGAGTGGGTGCGATCCCACGTCACCTGTGAGGGAAGGATATTGATGGACCGCCGGACGCTCGGCACGTTTCAGACGATGACCGGGCATGCCGCTGTGCTCGAGGGGATGGGACCCCACATCCGGCCCGATGTTCTGGTGCGCGCGGTCAGGGAGCTGCTGGGGGCGGATCGCTACTTCCGGGCTCCTCGGGATCGGCGGGCATTCCTGGACGAACGTGGCGTCGCAGCGATCGTGGCCACCCGGCCGTTCGCCGAATTCGCAGGATGGCAGCGCGTGACCAAGCTCCGTCCGGACCCCTTCCGCGACGTGCCGTACCTCACGAAGGCCTATGAGAATCGGGTCGGTGTCGTCTATCTCGTGGACCACCCCGCGACGGATCGATCGCTGCCGCGGGTGCGGGGTCGGCCGGGGTTCCGCTGCTGAGGGCCTGAGGCGAAGACTCGACCGTCAGCGGATCGACGCAAGCGCCCCGAGGACACGATCCACCTCGTCGACCGTGTGGTAGTGGCAGAAGCCGACACGTACCGCGCCGCCGGACTCGAGCAGACCGAGCCGCACCATGATCTCGCGCGCATAGTAATCGCCGTCCCAGACGTAGATCCCGCGCTCGGCAAGGAGCTTGGCCGTCTCGGCAGGGTGCTGCTCGCCGACGCGGATCGCGAACGTCGGTGTCCTCTCGGCGAGGCGTGTCCGATCCGCGATGCCCCATAGCCGGACGTGGGGGAGCCCGTCGAGCCCGGCGAGGAAGCGATCCGCGAGAGAGCGTTCATGGTCCACGATCCGCTCGTAGGACGCGATCAGCCGCTCCCGACGGGTTCCGTCGGATGCGTCGCCGAGGTCCGCCAGGTAGTCCACGGCGGCCGCGAGCCCGGCGAGGCCCTCGTGGTTCTGCGTGCCGGTCTCCCACCGCTCAGGAACGTCGTCGGAGGCCGGAACCAGCTTGTAGGGCGTCCAGTCCGCCAGCCGGCTCCTTCGCCCCGCGAGGATCCCGAGGTGGGGCCCGAAGAACTTGTACGGAGAGCACACCACGACGTCGGCGCCCATCCCATGGAGGTCGGGGAGGCGATGCTGCGCGAGATGGACGCCGTCGAGAGCGACGACGGCGCCCGCCTCCTTCGCGAGCTCGACCAGCTCGGTCGCGGGCGGGATCGTCCCGACGGCGTTCGACGCGAGCGTGAACGCGACGAGCTTCGTGCGGGTCGATAGCGCCCGCTCGAACGACGGAAGATCGATCGTCACGTCCTCCTCCCGCACGTCCACCCAGCGCACCGTAGCCCCGGCGTCGCGGGCGGCGAGCACCCATGGGCGGACGTTCGCGTCATGGTCGAGTCGCGTGACGACGACCTCGTCGCCGGGCCGCAGCGTCGCCGCGAACGAGCGCGACAGGTGGAACAGCAGCGTAGTGGCGTTCGGGCCGAAAACGATCTCGTCGGGATGCGCGCCGATGAAGTCGGCCGCGGCTCGCCGCGCGTCCGCGATCACCGCGTCCGTCTCCTGGCTCGTCGCGAACGCGCCATGCGTGTTGCTCAAGCCACGCCGGTACTGGCGCGACACGGCCTCGATCACCGAGTCCGGCACTTGCGAACCTCCCGGAGCGTCGGCAGAGACTGGCGGTATGCCTCCGGGGCCGGGTCGGGAGAGGGCAGGGAACCGGGAGCGGATCGCCTCAACGTCGAGCATGCCGCACAGGCTCTCGCAGACGATCCGCCGCAGCAAATGCCATCAGGCCCGATCCCAGCCCGCGGGCAGCGTCGGCGTCGGCCAGCGCGGGTCGGGGACCCATGTCGACCAATCCGCGTCGAACGGAGGCTCCCCGTCCAACACGTGCTCGAGCCCTCGTTCGCCGGCAACGCGGAATGATCGCGCGTCCTCCTGCGTGTAGATCCCGCGGGAGACGGCCTCGTCGAGCTCGTCCTCGTCCTTCCACCACCACTCAGACCGATCGGCCGAGATGCGGACGTCGAGGAGGTGGTCCACGTAGTCGAGGCCGATGTCAGTCCGGGCGAGGGTGGTCTCGACGTTGACGTAGTAGCCCGCGAAGGCGTCGGTCGCCGGGTCCCAGAAGAGCAGGACGGCATAGCGCCGTCCGGGGAACTGGAACCCCAGGATCCGCCATGATGTCCATCGGACCTCCCGGAGCGACCAGCGGTCCAACGGGAGCCGGAGGACCGACCCGTCGTCCCCGACCGCACGGGCCATCGTGACGCCGTGTGGGATGTGGTTCAGGAGCGCGTCCTCGCGATCCTCCACCGCGATCGCGGGGAAGGCTGCCCAGATCCGATCCTCCCAGCGTTCCCGCAAGACGATCGTCTCGCCGGGCGTGAACCGTCTCACCGGTCGACGATAGCGGGCCCTAGAGGACGTCGTGACTCTCTCGTCCCTTCCTCGCTCGACGAAGTGCCTCTTACCCAGGCGGATCCCGCGAGTCGCGGTCGGCCGGGCTCTCGTCCGCGTCGCCCTGCGCAGGGCCGGACCCCGGGCGGCTGTGCCGTCGGGGTTCCGGAGTACATCCTCGGTGCGTCGATTTCGAGCAGGACCCCGCCCACCGTTGATACTCGACCCCGGGAGTGACCACCAGCGCCATCTCCCTAGCGACACCGGAGCTTCCGCGCCCGAGACGTCGTGAGCTCCTCAGGTGGAGCGGTGAGATCTCCTCAGGATCGTGGGCCTTGACGGATGTCGCTGGCTGGACCTATCGTCCCCTCGCTCGAACAGATGTTCGATGGAAGGGACGACGGTGACCAAGCGGTTCGACGAGGAGATCCTGGTCGAGCGGGACGGGGGGATGCCCTCTGGGTTCGAGTGGCGCGGACGGCGGTACCCGGTGGTCGATGTGATCGGGCGGTGGCGGATCGAAGGTCGCTGGTGGGAGGACGGCCGGGATCGTGAGTACTGGCGGGTGGAAGCTCGCGGTGGGGCCGTGTGGGATCTGTACCACGATCGCCAGCGCGATCGCTGGCACGTAGAGCGGCTCTGGGATTGAGATCAGGCCCGCTCGGACAGGGCATCCACGACCCGCTCCAACGCCCATTCCAGATCACCGTGGGACACCACCAGCGGAGGCGCCAGCCGGACCGTCGTCTCGTGCGTGTCCTTCGCCAGGACCCCGAGCTCCAGGAGCCGCTCGCAGACGGCTCGCGCGGGCGCGGCCGCCGGCGTGAGCTCGATCCCGAACCAGAGACCGCGCCCGCGCACCTCCGTCACCGACGTGGGCGCCTCCTCGCGCAGCCGCTCGAGGAACCAGGCCCCGAGGTCCTTCGAGCGCTGCTGGTACTCGCCGGTCCGCAACAGGCGGAGCACCTCGAGCCCTACCGCGCAGGCGATCGGATTCCCACCGAACGTGCTCCCGTGCTCGCCCGGGCGGAAGACGCCGAGGACGTCGGCACGCGAGACCACCGCAGAGACCGGGAGGATCCCGCCGCCCAGGGCCTTGCCGAGGAGATAGACGTCGGGCTTCACCTCCTCGTGGTCGCAGGCGAACGTCGTGCCCGTGCGGCCCAGGCCGGTCTGGATCTCGTCGGCGATCATCAGCACGTTCCGCTCGGTGCACAGCCGTCGCACCTCGGCGAGGTAGCCGGCGGGCGGGATCACGACGCCCGCCTCTCCCTGGATCGGCTCCACGAGGAACGCCACCACATCAGGGTCGTCGAGGGCTGTCGCGAGCTCGCCGGCGTCGCCGAAGGGGACCGACACGAACCCCGGCGTGAACGGCCCGAACCCTCCCGTGGCAGACGGGTCGGAGGAGAACCCGACGATCGTGATCGTGCGTCCGTGGAAGT
>DATFGG010000244.1:0-4354 GCA_035249665.1 Actinomycetota bacterium
GGCGTCGTGCCCGCGGAGAAGATCCGCGAGTACCAGACGACCCCCGAGCTGCAGGACAAGATCAACATCTACGCATCGGACGCGATCCGGTACGTGTCCTTCAACCTGGCGGTGCCTCCCTTCGACGACGTCCACGTCCGCAAGGCGGTCAGCTGGGCGTTCGACAAGCAGGGGTTCCGGCAGTTGCGGGGCGGTCCCTCGGTCGGTGAGATCGCAGGACACATCATGGTCAATAGCCTCGAGAACAACCTCTTGGCGGACTACGACCCGTACCAGACCACGAACGCGTCCGGTGACCCCGAGAAGGCCAAGGAAGAGATGGCCCTGTCCGCCTATGACTCGGACGGGGATGGGGTGTGTGATGATCCGGTGTGCCAGGACATCCTCACGATCACCGATCGAGAGGACCCATACCCGGATCAGATGGCCCTCCTCAAGCAGTTCCTCGAGCCGCTCGGGATGACGCTCGACGACAAGCAGCTGGAGCGCGGCACGATGTACAACCAGTGCAACGATGCGAACTCGCATCACGCGCTGTGCGCCGGCCCCGGTTGGGGGAAGGACTACGCCGACGGTGTCACGTTCGGCGAGCCCTTGTTCACTTCCGCGGGTCTGTGGGAGAGCTGCTGCAACTACTCCCTCCTGGGAGCGTCGCCCGAGCAGCTGACCGAGTGGGGCTACGACGTGACGTCGGTCCCGTCCATCGATGACAAGGAGGACGAGTGCGCGGCCCTGACACCCGGTGACGAACGGTTCCAGTGCTGGGCCGAGTTCGACCAGCAGTTGATGGAAGAGATCGTTCCGATGGTGCCGTACCTGTTCGACAACAGCGTCGACATCCTTTCGGAGAACATCGTCAACTACTCGTTCGACCAGTTCGCTGGTCTGGCGGCGTTCGACTCGATGGCCGTGCCCGGCAACACCGGATAGCACCTGATCCAGACGGTCGAGGGGGTCGCGCGAGCGGCCCCCTCACCGTTCCGTCCGAGGCCCCCGCGAGGGGGCCGGAGGGAGGAGCAGACGGATGGGCCGATATCTGATCCGGAGAGCCCTCTTTATGATCCTCGTGATCATCATCGTCTCGCTCCTGACCTTCCTGATCTTCGTGAAGCTCCCGGCCGGGGACCCCGCTCGCCGTGCGGTCGGTCGCACCACCACGCCCCAGCAGATCGAGAACGCGCGCAGGGCGTTCGGTCTGGACAAGCCCCTCTACATCCAGTACTGGCGGTTCCTCCGGGGGTTCATCCCGTGGCCTCCGGCCGATCCGGTGCTCATGTTGAGCGGCCACCCCCCGCGGAGCCATGAAGGGCTCTGGCTCAACGAGGACGTCTACTACTCCTACGACGGCTTCGTCCCCGTGCGGGAGGAGTTGGCCCGGCGGATCCCCATCACCGGGACGCTCGCGATCGGTGCCGCCGTGATCTGGCTGCTCCTCGGCATCCCGATCGGCATCCTGTCCGGCGTGCGGCGAAGATCCGTCGCCGACCGCGCGGCCATGATCTTCGCGATCGTCGGCGTCTCGATGCCGATCTTCTGGCTGGCGCAGCTCCTCTTGTACGCGTTCTGGTTCAGGCTCGAGCTGTTACCCGAATCCGGGATCCCGATCGGGTACAGCGGCTGGGGAGGGGCGATGCGCGCCGCCCTCGAGGGCCGGTTCATCCTCCCCTGGGTGTCCCTCGCGTACATCAACGCAGCCTTTTACGCACGCATGGTGCGCGGCAACCTGATCGAGACGATGAACGAGGACTACATCCGGACGGCCCGAGCCAAGGGCCTGTCCGAGCGTCGCGTGATCTACAAGCATGGCCTCCGCGGGGCCCTCACGCCGGTCGTGACGATGCTCGGCCTCGACGTCGGCCTCCTGCTCGGTGGCGCGTTCATCACCGAGACCGTCTTCGGGCTCCCGGGGATCGGGCAGAAGGCCGTCCAGGCGATCGGCACGAACGACTTCCCGACCGTGATGGGCGTCACGATCCTCGGCGCGTTCATCATCGCGGTCGCGAACCTGGTGGTCGACGTCGCGTACGCGTTCGTGGACCCGAGGGTGAGGTACACCTAGGTGGCGCAGCCACTCCTCGAAGTGAAGGACCTCAAGGTCCATTTCCCGACCGACGACGGCCTCGTCAAGGCCGTGGACGGGGTGAGCTACTCACTCGCGGCGGGGGAGACGCTGGGGATCGTGGGGGAGTCGGGCTCGGGCAAGAGCGTGAGCTCCCTCACGGTGATGGGCCTGATCAATCCGAAACAGGCGACCATCTCGGGCGAGGTCTTCTTCCAGGGTCAGGACCTCCTGAAGCTTCCGAAGGACGAGATGCGCACGATCCGGGGTGAGAAGATCTCGATGATCTTCCAGGACCCCATGACGTCGCTCCATCCGTTCTACAAGGTCGGCTATCAGATCGCCGAAGCGATCCTCGAGCACCAGGACATCTCGAAGAAGGAGGCCCACGACCAGGCCGTCGAGATGCTCGCCCGGGTGAACATCCCGCACCCGAAGGACCGCGCCGACCAGTATCCGCACGAGTTCTCCGGCGGCATGCGCCAGCGGGCGATGATCGCGATGGCGCTGTCCCTCAACCCCGACGTCCTGATCGCCGACGAGCCCACCACGGCCCTCGACGTGACGGTGCAGGCGCAGATCCTCGATCTCATCGATCGCCTGAAGTCCGAGTTCAACGCCGCGGTCGTGATCATCACACACGACCTGGGCGTGGTCGCGGAGCACTGCGACAACATCATGGTGATGTACGCCGGCAAGGCGGCCGAGTTCGGCGACACCGACGACATCTACTACAAGCCGCTCCATCCGTACACCTGGGGACTACTGAGCTCGATCCCTCGGCTGGACGAGGAGCAGCAGGAACGGCTGAATCCGATCCGCGGGCTGCCGCCTTCGCTGATCCAGGTCCCGCCCGGGTGCGCGTTCCATCCGCGCTGCCCGTACCGATTCGATCCCTGCGATCGTGACGTCCCCGAACTCCTCCCGGTGGACGGACATCACGCGGCCGCGTGCCACCTCAGCCTCGCGGAAAAGGAACGGATCCGCGACCAGGAGATCCTCGTTCGCCGATGAGCGTCCAGACGCAGCCCGTCCCCGCGCAACCGCCGGCTCCCTCCGGCGACCCCCTGGTGAAGATCGAGGGGATCAAGAAGTACTTCCCGATCACGCAGGGCATCCTCTTCCAGCATCACGTCGGCAACGTGCACGCCGTCGACGGCGTGGACCTCGAGATCTACCCGGGGCAGACCGTGGGCCTCGTCGGGGAGACCGGGTGCGGCAAGTCCACCCTCGCGCGCGTCGTGATGCGCCTCTACGACGCCACGGAGGGCACGATCTGGTTCCAGGGGCGGGACATCACCCATCTCAAGGGCAAGGAACTCCAGGAGCTCCGCGAAGACATGCAGATGGTGTTCCAGGATCCGTACGCCTCGCTGAACCCCCGGAAGACCGTCGGCACGATCGTGTCGGAGCCGTTCCGTCTGCACCAGACCGTGCCCAAGAACCGGATCAAGTCCGAGGTCCAGCAGTTGATGGAGCTCGTCGGGCTCAACCCCGAGCACTACAACCGCTACCCACACGAGTTCTCCGGCGGCCAGCGACAGCGGATCGGGGTGGCGAGGTCCCTCGCGCTCCGCCCGAAGCTGATCGTGTGCGACGAGCCCGTCTCCGCGCTCGACGTCTCGATCCAGGCCCAGATCCTCAACCTGCTCGGCGATCTGCAGGACGAGTTCAACCTGACCTACCTGTTCATCGCCCACGACCTGTCCGTCGTCAAGCACGTCTCGGACCGCGTGGCCGTGATGTACCTCGGCAAGATCGTGGAGATGGCCGAGGGCGGTGCCCTCTACAGAACCCCGAAGCACCCCTACTCGGGAGCTCTCCTCTCCGCGGTGCCGATGGCGGACCCCGAGCTCGCGCGGCAGAAACGGAGGATCATCCTCCAGGGAGACGTGCCGTCGCCGATCGATCCGCCGTCGGGATGCCGGTTCCACCCTCGGTGCCCACAGTCCCGTGCGATCGCGAAAGCCGAAGGGATCGACGGACCGCACCCTCGCTGCGTCCAGGAAGAGCCGGAGCTGTCGGACCAGGGCGCCGGCCAGGTCGCCGCCTGCCACTTCCCGTTGGAGGGAAGTATCATCGAGGGCGGCGACGCGGAAGCACGGTTCGAGGACGGCGTCGTCGAGATGCAGGAGGGGTTGTCCGGCAACGAGAACACCCCACAGGACGGACCGTAGCTCGCGGGTTCGCAGGCTCACGGCGCCGGGAGGAACGTGTCGTGCTGAACGCAGTCGTGATCGTGATCAACATCATCGCGTCGCTGTTCCTGATCCTGTCGATCCTCTTGCACTCCGG
>DATFGG010000245.1:0-5990 GCA_035249665.1 Actinomycetota bacterium
GATGGAGCGCCACGGTCGCCTGGCCGCCCTCGGTCATGTAGCGGGTCGCCTCCCCCACGATGTCGCCGGGGACGTGCACCTGTTCGTAGGTCTGCAGGTTCATGAAGACCAGATCGGGGCCGTCCGCGTAGAGGTACTGCATCTCCTTGCGCTCGACGATCGCGAGGCCCACCTTGACACCGGCGTTGAACGTCTTGTCCGCGACGGCGCCCGTCTTGACGTTGCGGAGCTTCGTGCGCACGAAGGCGCCACCCTTACCCGGCTTCACGTGCTGGAACTCGATCACCTGGAAGAGGGTGCCCTCCAGCTCCAGGGTCATGCCGTTCTTCAGGTCGTTGGTGGAGACGCTCATCTCTCTGTCTCTGGCCCCTACAGCTCGATCAGCTCTCGCGTGGAGACCCCGAGCGGGTTGGGGCCCTCCTCGCCGACCTCGACGGCATCCTCGATGCGCACGCCCCCCATGCCGGGCAGGTACACGCCCGGCTCGACGGTGACCACAGCGCCTGCCGGCACGATGTCGTCACCGTCGCGGCGCAGGGACGGGCCCTCGTGGATCTCGAGCCCCACCCCGTGGCCCAACCCGTGGGTGAATCGGTTGCCGTAGCCGGCGTCCTCGATCACGCTGCGGGACGCGTGGTCGACATCGGCGGCGCGCACGCCCGGACGCAGTGCGTCGATCCCCGCCTGCTGGGCGGCCGCGACGACGTCGTGCACCTTCCGGAGCTCCGCCACCGGCTCGCCGAACGCGACGGTCCGCGTCATGTCGGTGTGGTAGCCGTCGACCAGGGCGCCGAAGTCCATCTTGATGACGTCGCCCTCTCCGAGTGCCCGATGACACGGCCGATGGTGCGGTTCGGCGGCGTGCTCCCCGAAGGCGACGATCACGTCGAATGACGGCGCGTCGGCTCCGTGCCGAGCCATCGCGAGCTCGAGCTGCGCCGCGGCCTGCCGCTCCGTGATCCCGACGACGAGCGCCTCGAGGATGTCCTCGAACGCGCCGTCGGTTGCCTCCTGCGCGGCCCTCAGCTCCGCGAGCTCCTCGGGATCCTTGGACCATCGGAGCCGTTCGACCTCTTCCCCCACGCCCGCGAGCCGGAGACCATCGAACCGCTCCTGCCATCGCTCGAGCTGCGCGACGGTGACGGCATGGCGCTCGAACCCCAGCTGCTGGACGCCGAGCCCGCGAGCGTGTTCGAGGATCGCCACGGCGGGATCCTCCATCGACGCCACGCGGTCGAGGTCCGGGACCTCGTGGCGGGACTGTTCGTCGTAGCGCCCGTCGGTGAAGAACACCGAGCCCGCCGGCCCCACGAGCGCCATCGCCGACGAGCCCGTGAACCCCGTCAGGTAGCGAACGTTCGCGAGCTTGCTGACGAGCAGTGCGTCGACCTCCAGGTCGGCGCAGCGCTCCGCCAGGGCGTTCCTCCTCGTCACGTGATCCACGACATCGCCTCCAGAGCCAGATGATAGCCACCGGCCCCAAGGCCGATGATCGACGCGCGACAGACCTCGCTCACCACGGATCGATGTCGGAAGTCTTCGCGCGCCTGCGTGTTCGACATGTGCACCTCGATCGCCGGCAGGCCGGCGGCCTCGATCGCGTCCCGGAGCGCGTAGGAGTAGTGGGTCAGGGCTCCCGGGTTGATGACGATGACGCCGACGTCCTCGTCCGCCGCCCCCAGGAGCCAGCCGACCAGGTCCCCCTCGTGATCGGACTGCCGCCAGAGGACCTCGTGTCCCATCGAGGTGGCTCGCTCCTCGACCGAGGCCATGATCTCCTCGAGGCTCTCCGATCCGTAGAGGGAGGGATCCCGCCGCCCCAGCGCGCCGAGGTTCGGACCGAACAGGTACAGGACCTTCATGCGGACGCTCCCATCTCGATCAGGACGGCTGCCACCTCCGTATCCGACACGTCGTCGACGACGATCGGGCGTCCGACGTCTTCGAGGAGGACCCATCTCACCCCGTCCCGGTACTTCTTGTCGAGGCGGAGGCAGCGGAGCACGTCGTCCACGGGAGGGAGCTCGCCGTCCGGGGCGAGCCCGAGCGAGCCGAGGAGCCGCTCGGTCCTCGCGCGGAGGCCGACCGCGAGCCCCCGTGCCTCCGCCAGCGCGGCGGCGAACACCATCCCGAGGGCCACCGCCTCCCCGTGGGTCCGTCCCCCGAACGCGTCGAGGCGCTCGAGCGCATGACCGAGCGTGTGTCCGTAGTTCAGGATCAACCGTGCGCTCGCGTCCCGCTCGTCCTCGGCGACGATCCCAGCCTTCGCGGCCACGCATCGCGCGATCACGTCCTCCAGGACGGTCGCGGCGCGTCGGACGATCGGCCCCGGATCCCGCTCCAACGTGGCGAGCAGACCGTCATCCAGCGTGAGGGCGTACTTGGCCACCTCGGCCAGTCCGGAACGGAAGTCCCGCTCGTCCACGGTCGCGAGGACGTCGACATCGGCCACGACCGCGATCGGCTGCGCGAACGTCCCCACGAGGTTCTTCCCTTCCGGCAGGTTCACCGCCGTCTTCCCGCCGATCGCCGCGTCGACCTGGGACGTCAGCGTCGTGGGGACCTGGATGAACGGGAGCCCTCGCATGTACGTGGACGCCACGAAGCCGGCGAGGTCGCCGACGGCACCGCCGCCGAGCGCGAAGATCACGTCGTCGCGATGGGCCTCGCGACCGGCGAGCTGCCGGAGGAGGGACCCGTAGGCCTGAAGTGACTTCGCCTCCTCCCCCTCGGGCACGAGCAGCAGCACCGTTCCCAACCCTCGGCTCTCGATCGCGCCCGCGATCGTGGCGTGATGGAGATCCGCCACGGTGCGATCCGAGACCAGGAACGCGGTCGTCGCGCCCTGCAGGCTCGGAACGTGATCCGCGAGGGTGGGCAACAGCCCCGATCCGATCGTCACGTCGTAGGACCGCCCCGGCACCGGAACGGTCACACGGACCAACGCAGCTCCTCGACGATCGCCGCCGCCACCACCCCCGGATCGCCGGTGCCGTCCACGACATGGGCGGCGAACTCCCGGTAGAGGGGTCCGCGCGAGGCCAGCAACCGCTCGAGATCTCCTTCCTGCCGGATCAGTGGTCGGTCCGAGGCGGGCCGCACACGGCGACGCAGCTCGTCGAGTGGAACATCGAGGTACACGGCCACGCCCGTGTTGCGGAGCGTGATCCGGTTGGCCGGCTCGAGCACGACCCCGCCGCCGCACGCGACCACCGACGGATCCTGCATCGATGCCTTGACCAGCGCCGCGGCCTCCAGCGCCCGGAACGCCGCCTCGCCCTCGTCCCGGAAGATGTCGGTCACCGCCGCGCCGGCTTCCCGCTCGATCTCGCCGTCGAGGTCGACGAACGGGACCCCCAGCTGCCCGGCGAGCTCCCGACCGACCGTGGACTTCCCCGCTCCGGGCATGCCCACCAGGTAGACGATCACGGTAGCTCCGCGACGAAGCCGTCGAGGTTGCGGCGGACCTCGGGCAGCGAGTCACCACCGAACTTCTCCACGACGGCGTTGGCGAGCTCGAACGCGACCACGGCCTCGCCCACCACGCCGCCCGCGGGAACGGCGCAGACGTCGGTCCGCTGCTTGATCGCGACGGCGTCCTCGCCGGTCGCGAGATCGATCGTGGCCAGGGGCTTCGGGACGCTGGAGAAGGGCTTCATCGCCGCTCGCAGCCGGATCGGCTGCCCGGTGCTCATCCCCCCCTCGATCCCGCCGGCCCGAGCGGTCGCCCTGGCGATCTTCCCCTCGCGCCGGACGATCTCGTCGTGGGCCGCCGAGCCGTAGCGTGCGGCGGAGGCGAACCCGTCTCCGACCTCGACGCCCTTCACCGACTGGATGCTCATCAACCCGAGGGCGAGACGGGCGTCGAGCTTCCGGTCGTAGTGGACGTGCGAGCCGAGGCCGGGTGGACATCCGTAGGCGATCACCTCGAACTCGCCCCCGACCGTGTCCCGATCCTTGCGGACCCGATCGATCTCGGCCACCATCTTCTCGGCGACGGCATCGTCGAGGCACCGGACCGGCGATGCGTCGACGGCCTCGAGGTCCTCCGGGGCGGGCCAGCGGCTCGTCGCACGCACCGCGACCTTCCCGATCCGAACGACGTGGGACACGATCCGGATGTCGAGTTCGGACAGGAAGGCTTTGCAGACGGCCCCGATCGCCACGCGGGCAGCCGTCTCGCGGGCGCTCGCGCGCTCCAGTACGTTGCGCACGTCGTCGAAGCCGTACTTCATCGAGCCGGCGAGGTCGGCGTGTCCCGGGCGGGGCCGGGTCAGCCGATCGGCCGGATCTCCCTCCCCTTCCACGGACATCAGGTCCCGGTACTTCCGCTCCCACTCGGCGTTCGGGATCGTGATCGCGATCGGTGAGCCGAGCGTGGTGCCGTGGCGGATGCCGCTCACGATGTCGAGCGCATCGGTCTCCAGCTTCTGCCGGCCGCCACGACCGTGCCCGTGCCGGCGCCGCGCGAGCTCTGCCGCGATCTGCTTCGGGGCCACCGGCACGCCTGCCGGCATGCCCTCGAGGACGGCGACGAGAGCTCTGCCGTGGGACTCACCGGCGGTGAGCATCCTGAGCACGCGAGCATCGTATCGGACCCCATCGGCCGGCCCAGAGTCGAGAAAGCGAGATGCGGGGGCGGCGCGAGCGCCGCCCCCGCGCCGGCGACCGCTCCCCCCGTGGGCGGGTCGCCGGGGCTATTTCTGAGGCGTGATGCAGAGCGTGAACGACTCGTCGCCGAACAGGAACGTGGCACAGTTCCCCGCAACCGATCGCAGCTCGAACCTGCCTCCCGCGAACTGATCCCCGATCCCGACGTCGAAGACCGTCCCGTCCACTTCGACCTGGGCGCGGGTCGCGCCGTCCCGCTCGAAGATGTCGAGGAGGACCACGGTCGACCCGCCGACGGTCTGGCTCGAATCGTTGCCCGGCGCCGTCGGCGACGGCGTCCCCGACGGCCCGACGGACGGGCTCCCGGACGGGCTCCCCGATGGTCCCGGGGCCGTCGGGGACGGAGATGGCGAGAGAGCGGGCGGAACGGAGAAGGGATCCCGCCCGGTGAAGCTCTGGATCGGAGGGCCTTCGTCCGGAGGCGGACTCGGGGAGCTCGGGGGCAGCGGGGTGTCCGGGATCGGCGGGAACGGCTCCTCGCCGCCGCCGAGGACCGAGAAGAGGACGAACCCCGCGAGGAGGACGCCGACGACGCTGCCGCCGATCGTGACGGTCCGCCGATCCCGTTCAGATAGCGCCATCGTTCATCCTCCCGGGGTCGCGAGGGTCTCTGTCGGACCGGGCTCCGAGCCGGGTCCAGCGCTCAGGTCGCTCGTGTACAACGTGATGGTCGCCGTGAACGAGAGCGTGGACCCCTCGGTCGGCGTCAGGGTGATCGCTTCGACGGTGGCCGCGCGAGGCAGCGTCTCGATCTCGTGCAGGTATTTCACCATCGCGAAGTACGAGCACTCGCCGCTCGCAGAAACGGAGATGGTCGAGAACCCGCCGGTCGTCGACACCGCGGGCGTCGCCGGCGTGAGGCTGACCACCTGCACACCGGCCACCGAGGCCGCGTTGCGGAGGAAGAGGATCACCGCCGACAGGTCGGCCGTGGGCGGCACCTGCTGTTCGATCCGTCGGATCGTGGCCTCGTTCAGGGGCGCTTCGTCGCGCGCCTGCTCGAGGGCGTTCAACCGAGCCTGCAGCACCTGCTGCTCCGCGGTCGTGTCCTGGAGCTCCTTCTCCGCCTCCGTGACCTCGCCCATCTTCGGGAGGACGAGGAAGAAGATGAGGATCAGCGCGAGGATCGCCGCGCCCGCCCCGACGACGATGATGGCGCGCCTACCCTGCATCGGCCGTCCCACCTGCTTGCTGGCCGCGCTCCGTGACGACGGCCGTCGTGAGGTCGACGCCGGACGCGTACGTGATCGGTCCCGTTTCCTGGTCGGCGATCGAGGTCACCCACGGGTTCACCCAGCCGCGGATCCGCTCGAGCCGCA
>DATFGG010000246.1:0-6655 GCA_035249665.1 Actinomycetota bacterium
CAACGCGCCCCAGAACCCGTACGGAACGGAGCCGACGATGAACCGTGAGATCGTCCGGATCTTCGAGAGCTGGGGCTTCAACTGGGGTGGCGACTTCCTGATCCCCGACGGCCACCACTTCGAGTTCTGGCGGGTCCCGGATCAGCTGTGACGGCCGTGAGCCCGGGCTTCCGATCGAGCGGGAGCGTCACGGCGAACCGCGTCCCCCGGTCGGGATGGCTCGCGACCTCGATCGTGCCTCCGAGCGCCCGCACGATCCGGTCCGCGAGCGCGAGACCGAGCCCGGCGCCATCGCCGGACCGGGCTGCATCGGCGCGGAAGAACGGATCGAAGATGTGTGGCAGGTCGGTCTCGGCGATCCCCTCGCCCGTGTCGTGGACCACCAGCCGCAGGGAATCTGGATCACGGCGCCCCTCGACGTGGATCGTCCCGTCGGCGGGCGTATGTCGGACGGCGTTCACGAGGAGGTTCTGAAGCACCCTGCTCACGTGGGGCGAGCACACCGTCGCCTCGGTCCCACGGACGTCCGCCGAGAGGACCACCCCCTTCCTGGCCGCCTCCACCTCCACCGTCGCGATGGCCGAGGTGATCACGTCCGCGAGCTGCGCCCGCTCGATCTCCGCCTCGATCGCGCCGGCATCGATCTGCACCAGCTCGAACAGATCGTTCACCAACGACGTGAGCTGACCCACGGCGCGCCGCATGTCCGCTGCGTACCTGCGCATCGTGGGCGGGTCCGTCACGACCTGTTCGTCGATCGCCTCGACCATCACGCGAAGGTTCGCCAACGGCGTCCGGAGATCGTGGGACACCGCGGTGACGAGATCTCGACGGGTCTGCTCGACCCGTTGCTCCTGATCGCGGACGGCCTCGAGCCGAGCGGCCATCTGATCGATCGTGGCGGCGAGACGGTCCAGCTCGGGTCCCGCCTCCAGAGGCCCGACCCGCGCGGCGAGATCACCGTCACCGATAATCCTGGCGGTGCCCGTCGCCCGGTCGAGCGCCACCACGGACGAGCGCGCCGACGAATGCGCGGCGGCGAGTCCCGCGGCGGATGCATAGGTCAAGACCACCGCGAGCACGGTAGCCGCGCGCGCCGAGACGAACATCGCCTGCGTGAGCGCGAAGAGGTTCCCCAGGGCGACGAGCGTCCCGACCGCCGCGATCGCCAGATATCGCTGCCGGAGGGACGTGCGCCGCAGCAGGGACGAGGCGAGCGTGGCAGCGGCCACCGTGACCACGACCGCAGGAGCGAGCAGGCCGGCGAGATGCGCCACCTCGGAGGCGTTCATCCCGAGCGCCGCCGCGACGAGCAGCGCTCCCCCGGCGCCGAGGAGCACGAGCGCGAGGAGCATCGCGAGCGGCCGGAGGCGGGTCACGGTTCGAACCGGTACCCGACGCCCCAGACCGTGACCAGATGCCGGGGCTCTGAGGGGTTGTCCTCGATCTTCTCCCGGAGCCGACGGATGTGCACCGTGACCGTGGACGAGTCCCCGTCCCATGCGTAGTCCCACACCTTCTCGAGGAGATCGACCCTGGTGAACGTTCGACCAGGATGCGATGCGAGCAGCTCGAGGAGGTCGTATTCCTTCCGGGTCATGTGCACCGACGACGCATCGCGGCGGACCTCACGGCGATCACGGTCGATCTCGAGGCGACCCATCACGAGCGGACCGCCATCGCGGACGGCGCGGTCGCCGCGACGGAGGACGGCACGGATCCGTGCGACCACCTCCCGAGGGGAGAACGGCTTCGAGACGTAATCGTCCGCACCGAGCTCGAGACCGACCAGACGATCGACCTCCTCGCCCTTCGCGGTGAGCATCACGACGGGCACGTCCCCGAGGTCGCGAAGGCGACGGAACACCTCGAGCCCGTCCACCTTCGGCAGCATCAGATCGAGCACCACGATGTTCGGCCGGGAAAGGGCCGCGAGTTCGAGCGCCGTCTCGCCGTCGGCCGCGGCCTCGACCTGGAAACCCTCTCGCTCGAGGTAGCGGGTGAGGACGTCACGAACGATCGCCTCGTCGTCCACGATGAGTACTCGCTCCGGGGGCATCCCACCTCCGTCCCCGCGAGCGGGCGGAACGTTGCAGTCAGGCATGCCGAGACGGGTGACCGCGACCGGGACCCGAGACGGGCGCCGGCCGCGGCCGCCGGGAGCGAGGGACCCTACGCGCGGAGCTTGATCACCGGGCACACGAACCGCTTGATCACGCTCGTCGTCGCGCCGCCGGCATCGGCGTCCGCCAGCACCGCGGCGATCTCGCCGTTGGTGTCGATCACGCCGTTCGACCCGCCGTGCTGGGCCACGGCGTCCGCGTACGAGGAGTTCCAGTCGAGCCCGTGCACCATCCAGCGACCGCCGTTGTATCCAGCGTCGCCGGGTGCAGCCGTCGCCACGTTCAACTGCGCTCCGAAGAACTCGTAGATCGTGTCGTACGAGTGGGCGGGGGCGCCGGTTCCCGAAAGATCGGTCGGAGTACCGACCGTCCGGTAGACCACCCCGTTCACGTAGAACGCCGGGCCGGAGACGCCGGCGAACGCCGATCCGGGAACCAGGGCCAACACGGCCGTTGCCGCGAACATCACGATCGTTCTCCTCACGAACATCCCTCCTCGGGTCCGGATGGCACGTCACCACCGCTTCGGACACCAGTCTCGAGAGCGACCGGTGATCGGATGCATACCGAAGGGTTGCGGATCCCTTACAACTCGGGCCCCGGGCAGCAAGAGGCCAGCGGACGCCGCGGACGCCGTTCCGGTCCCGGGTTCGCCGTGTTGACATGCAACTCAATGGTTGCGTAAGATTCGCGCAACTGAACAGTTGCGAATGGAAGGAGGCTCGAGATGAAGATCCCGGACGAGGTCAGGAGGGACCTGGAGATCCATGCACCCCGTCAGCGTGTGTGGGCGGCCCTCACGGAGCCCGATCAGCTCCTCCGTTGGTTCCCGACGAAGCGCGCGGAGATCGATCTGCGGCCAGGAGGGCCTCTCTTCCTCGAATGGGACGAGGCCGTCGCCGAAGCGGTGGTCGATGTCGTGGAGCCGCCCGGCCGCTTCGCATTCCGGTGGCGGCCCGCTGGACTCGGGCGCCCCTTCACGACGGTCTCGATCACCCTCGAGGAGCTGGCAGACGGCGCGTCGACACGCTTGCGGCTCGTCGAATCCGGATTCGCCTCGCTCCCAGATCAGATCGAGACCCAGTCGCAGAAGGGCAACGACGAGGGCTGGGCGCACGAGCTCCAGGAACTCAAGGAGTACCTGGAGGCCGCATGACCCCAGATCCGGCCGGAGCGGTCTTCGCGGCGCTCGCCGACCCCACGCGGCGACGCGTGGTGCACGAGCTGTCGAAGGACGGCCCGCTCACGGCCACGGAGCTCGCTCGGCGGATCCCGGTCTCGCGCCAGGCCATCGCGAAGCACTTCGACGCGCTCGAGGAAGCGGATCTCGCCACCGCCACGCGCGTCGGACGCGAGACCCGATACGAGCTGCGCACCCGGGCCTTCGCCGAGGCGGAGGCATGGATGCGTGCCATCGGGGCGATGTGGGATCAACGACTCGCCTCGTTCAAGGAGTTCGTGGAGTCGGTGCCCTCGGGCTCGACGGGAAGGAGGAAGCGATGATCGGTTCCGTGCATCCGGAGGTGAGCCGGGAACTGCAACGCGCACGCCGCGAAGAGATCGTCCGGGCACTCGAGGGATGTCGCCGCACGTTCGGCCGGCCCCGGAAGGAGCAACGATGACGAACGCGGAGCCGACCCTCGAACCCGTCCGCAAGCGCGTCCGCGTCGACCGATCGGCGGAGGAGTCGTTCCGACTCTTCACGGAGCACATCGACCGATGGTGGCCGGCCGAGGTCTTCTCCCGGGCGGCGGACGAGCAGTACGGCGACGGCGTCAAGGTGGAGCGGGTCGTCTTCGAGCCTCACGCCGGTGGACGCCTCTACGAGATCACGTCCGAGGGTGTCGAAGGCGTCTGGGCCGAGGTTGTCGCCTTCGAGCCCCCCTACCGGATCGTGCTCGCGTGGAAGCCGAACGACCGGCCGGAACCGGCGACCGAGGTCGAGATCCGCTTCGAACCCGACGGCGAAGGGACGGTCGTGAGGTTGGAGCATCGAGGATGGGACGAGCTCGGCGATCGGGCGGCGGAGGCCCGGGAGGGTCACGACGGCGGATGGCAGGTCCCGTTGGAGCGTTTCGTCGCCGCCGCGGCCGCCGGTTAGGCTCGAGACGATGGCGATCGTCAAGCTCCGCGCGCCCCTCAAGGACCTCGCCGGAGGCAACCGTGAGGTCACGGTCGACGGTGCATCGGTGGGGGAGGTCCTGCAGGAGCTCGAGCGGCAACACCCCAGGATCGAGGGGTGGGTCCTGGACGAACACGGCCGGGTGCGCCGGCACGTGAACGTCTTCGTGGACGGTGAACGCGTCCGGGAGGACGCGGCGGTCGCCGCAGACGCGACCGTGCACGTCCTCCCGTCGATCTCAGGAGGCGAGCGATGACCGAGCTACTGGTCGGCACGAAGAAGGGGTTGTTCGTCCTCCGGGGCGACGCCGGTGCAGAGAAACCGTTCGATGTGGCGGCCCGCGCCTTTCCCGGGAACGTGGTGGAGTTCGCGATCCGCGATCCTCGCAGCGGCCGCTACTTCGCGTCCGTGACGTCGGGGCATTTCGGCCCGCGCGTGATGCACACGATGGACCCGACGGGCGAGTGGGGACCGACGACCGGCCTCGGGTACCCGGAGGAAAGCGACTGGACCCTCGACCGGATCTGGGCGATCAAGCCGGGTGAGGCCGATGGCTTGATGTACGCGGGCGTCGCACCCGCGGGGCTGTTCACCTCCACCGACGGTGGGATGACCTGGGAGCTGAATCGAGCGCTCTACGACCAGCCGAGCCGTTCGTCGTGGCAGCCGGGCGCCGGCGGGCTCTGCCTCCACTCGATCGCCACGTGGCCCGGCGACCCCTCGCGGCTCGCGATCGGGATCTCCGCGGTCGGCGTGTGGTTGAGCGAGGACGGCGGCGAGTCGTGGCGTCACGGCAACGAGGGTCTCGTCCCCCGCTACATACCGGAGGAGGCGAGGGAGGGAACGCTCGACCTGTGTGTCCACAACATGCACCGGGCGCCGCTCCGGCCGGAACGCCTGTTCATGCAGTTCCACGGTGGCGTCTACCGCAGCGACGACGCCGGCGAGAGCTGGATCTCGATCGCCGACGGCCTGCCGGCGGACTTCGGCTTCCCGATGGCGATCGATCCCGCCGATCCCGACTCCGCGTTCGTGATCCCGATGAACAGCGACGGCGACCGTGTGACCGTCGACGGGCGGGCACGTGTCTACGGCACTCGCGATGCAGGTGAGTCCTGGACCTCGCTGAGCGACGGTCTCCCCCAGGAGGACGCGTTCCTCACGATCCTCCGACAGGCGTTCGCGATGGACGGGGAGGGCGCGGGCATGGGCCTGTACTTCGGGGCAACGTCGGGCGACGTGTTCGGCTCGGGCGACACGGGCGCCTCGTGGTTCACGGTCCACGAACGGCTCGCGCCGGTGAACTCGGTCCGAGTCGCCTAGGCGGGCCCGAGATCCGCGAACCTCCCCGGCGTGTCAGAGGGGGGGCTCATGATGGGCCTATGGGAGAGATCGTCTCGCTCGCGGAGTATCGGGATCGCCAGAACCCCGGGCTCGTCGTGATGCGGCGCCTGGAGTCAGCAGTGGGCCGGTTGGATGTCGTGGTCCAGCGTCGGCCCGGCCGGATGGCCCCCACCATCGAGCGCGAGCTCCTTCTGATCGCGCGCGCGGTCTCGTCGGGCATGCCTCGGGACGCGGCGGACCGGGCCGAGCGGCTCGCGGACCTCCTTGAGCATCCGGCCGCCTCCGGCTCCTGACCTCCGCCGTTGCGGACCGCCGCGAGCCGGGTGTACGGTCGAGGCGCTATCGAGAGGTAGCTGCGGGGGGAGCAGAACCCACGCGCGAGTCTTGCCGCGGGAGGCATGCTCAGGTCCCCGGGCCACGTGAGGTCCGGCAGCCCGAGCACGATGCAGACGAGACGCCTGATACCTGCTCCTCCCGCTCTCTCGTCTCCCAGCGTCGTCAGGACGTCTCGCGCACGACGTCCCGGCCACAGGTGGTCGCTCCCCTCCGATCCAGCGCGTCCCGCCACTCCGACAGGATCGGCACGAGGAGCTCGGCCTCGAGACCCTGGAAGCCCTCGTCGGGGTGGATCCCGTCTGTCTGCACCGCCTCGTCCGGTACGAAGGCGGTCCAGTCGGCGATCGAGACGTTCGGGTAGGTCGGCGCGACTTCGCGGATCGCCGCGTTGACCTCGGGGATGCTCGGATCGTCCTCCGGGCCCCTGGCCGTCTGCCAGATCACGAGCGGGACGCCCGCCACGGTGTCGAGTGTCTCCACGAGGTGCGCGCGGAACACCGAGGAGGAGGTGTCGTTCGTGCCGAGCTCGATCACCACGGCGTCCGCGTCCTGCTCGACGGCCGCCTGCGCGAGCTCGACGCCGGACGACGAGGATCGACCCACCTCGGCGTCGAGGGTGAGGCTCCAGTCGGCGAGGGCGGCCTCCACCTCCTCACGCCCGCCGTCCATGATCGAGTCCCCGATGATCCACACGATCGGCGGATCGTGGAGCCGCTGCCGCCCTTCGAGC
>DATFGG010000247.1:0-4736 GCA_035249665.1 Actinomycetota bacterium
TACGAGCTCCTCGTGACGTACGCCCCGAACGTGACGGGCGCCTCGGAGGAAGCGTTCCGGGAGCAGCTCGACGGCCGGCGGCCCGACGAGCTACTCCGCAGGACGTCCCTCGTCGGGCCGCATCGCGACGACCTCACCCTCGCTGTGCGCGACCTCGGAGCTCGTGCGTTCGGATCGCACGGTGAGACCTGGGCCGCCGCCCTTTGTCTGCGCCTCGGCCTCGCCGCGGCCGTCGCCGCCGAGACGGGCGAGCCGCCGCTCCTGCTCGTCGACGATCCTTTCAGCGCCCTCGACCCCGAGCGCCGCGATCGGATCGCGCAGCGGCTGGCGGATCGAGGAGGCCAGGTCGTGATCAGCGTGGCTGACGAGGCCGACGTGCCGCCCGCGTCGTCCGCGGTGTGGGACGTGGCAGGCGGAGCCGTGGAGGTGCGGGGCTGATGCCGAGCGCGAAAGGGTTCCCGCGACGGAAGGACGGACCGAGCGAGGAGGGTGTCGAGCTCGGGGAGGTGATCGACAACCTCCTGTCCGAGCAGGTCTTCGCCCGAGGCTTGCCGGTGGCCCGGCTCGCCTCTTCGTGGACGTCGATCGTCGGCGAACGGCTGGCGTCGGAGACCGCTCCGGCGGCGCTCGAAGGGGGCGTCCTGACCGTCACGGCGACCTCCGGGCCGTGGGGCGCTCAAGCCCGATTCCTCCACGAGGAGATCCGCCGTCGGGCGGACGAGGCGCTCGGCGGCGATCGGATCACCGCGGTCCGGATCGTGGTACGAAACCGCAGGTAGAAGGCCGATTTCCGCGACCGGAAACGCCGTTCCCGTCACCCCTGATTGATAGAATCCAGGGGTACGTGCGACGGCCCCGCGCACGCCCCCAGCTCCGTCGCGTGGGGCGGCCTGCGCGGGGCACCGACTGGAGGACGATTGGCCACCGCGAAGGCGAAGAGAGACACCTACGACGCACACAACATCCAGGTCCTCGAGGGCGTCGAGCACGTCAGGCTCCGCCCGGGGATGTACATCGGGACCACCAGCTCACGCGGGATGCATCACCTCGTGTACGAGGTCGTCGACAACGCGGTGGACGAGGCGATGGCAGGTCGCGCGTCGAAGATCTTCGTCACCCTCCACGAGGACAACAGCGTGTCGGTACAGGACGACGGTGCAGGGATCCCGGTGAAGCCGATCCCGAAGGCGAAGGATCGCCGCCCCGCCGTCGAGGTGGCGCTCACCACGTTGAACGCCGGCGGCAAGTTCGGCGGGGGTGGGTACAGCATCTCCGGCGGGCTGCACGGCGTCGGCGTCTCCGTCGTGAACGCGCTCTCCGAGAAGATGACGGCCGACATCATGCGCGACGGATTCGCCTGGTCGCAGGGGTACGCCCGCGGCCGCTCCACCTCGAAGCTCACGAAGGGCAGGGCGAGCAAGAAGAGCGGGACCACGATCCGCTTCTGGCCCGATCCCGAGATCTTCACCGAGGACATCGACTTCAAACGCTCGGAGCTGACGGAGCGGCTCCGCGAACTCGCCTTCCTGAACGCCGGCCTCGAGATCCACCTAGTGGACGAGCGCGAGAAGCCCGCGCACAAGGACGTGTTCCGCTTCAACGGCGGTCTGGTCGACTTCGTGAAGCATCTCGCAACCGGGAAGGATGCGATCACGCGCGTCATCCCCATCGGTGAGAAGGCCGAGGACGCCGAGATCGAGCTCGCGCTGCAATGGACCACGGGGTACTCGGAGTCCGTGTACTCCTTCGCGAACACGATCAACACCCACGAAGGCGGGATGCACGAGGAAGGTCTCAAGAAGTCCCTCACCAACGTGCTGAACCGGTACGCGCGCACCAAGGGACTCCTCAAGGAGAAAGAGGAGAACCTGATCGGGGAGGACGTCCGCGAGGGGTTGGTGGCGATCCTGTCGGTGAAGTTGCGCGAGCCACAGTTCGAGGGGCAGACGAAGACCAAGTTGGGGAACGCGTCGATGCGGTCGTTCGTCGAGACGACGGTGAACGCGCAGCTCGCGGAATGGCTCGAGGAGCATCCCACCGAGGCGCGCAGGATCATCGGGAAGAGCCAGCAGGCCGCGAAGGCGCGGATGGCCGCCAAGCAGGCCCGCGACCTGACGCGGCGCAAGTCGTTCCTCGAGGGTGGCTCGCTGCCCGGCAAGCTCGCCGATTGCCAGCTGAACGATCCGGCGGCCTGCGAGCTCTACATCGTGGAGGGGGATTCCGCGGGCGGCAGCGCCAAGCAGGCCCGCGATCCTGCCACGCAGGCGATCCTGCCGATCAGGGGGAAGATCCTCAACGTCGAGAAGGCGCGTCTGCACAAGATCCTGGAGAATCTCGAGATCCAGGCCTTGATCACGGCGATCGGGACCGGGATCGGCGACGAGTTCGAGCTCGAGAAGGCCCGGTACCACCGCATCGTCTTGATGGCCGATGCCGACGTCGACGGGGCGCATATCCGCACGCTGCTCCTGACGTACTTCTTCCGGCACATGCAGCAGCTGATCGACGCCGGCTACGTCTACCTGGCACAGCCGCCCCTGTATCTCCTGAAGGAGGGCAAGGCCGAGCACTACTTCTACACGGAGCGCGAATGGGACTCGTTCCGGAAGAAGAACGGCAACGGCAGCAAGAAGCTCGACCCGCAGCGATTCAAGGGCCTCGGTGAGATGGATGCGCACCAGCTCTGGGACACGACGATGGACCCCGAGCGCCGGACGTTGCTCAAGGTGACGCTGGATGACGCAGCGACCGCCGATCGGCTCTTCACCGTGTTGATGGGTGAGGACGTCCCTTCGCGCAAGGAGTTCATCGAGACCAACGCGAAGTACGTCCAGAACCTCGACGTGTAGGGGGTCGGGGGAGCCGAAGGCGAGGTAGATGGCGCAAGAGGGGTTGTTCGCGGGGCGGGTCGAGCCCGTCCAGCTCGAGGAGGAGATCCAACGGTCCTACCTCGACTACGCGATGTCGGTCATCGTGGGGAGAGCGCTGCCCGAGGTGCGCGACGGCCTGAAGCCCGTGCACCGACGGATCCTCTGGTCGATGCTCGAGTCAGGGCTGCGGCCGGACCGGCCGCACCGCAAGAGCGTGGCCGCGGTCGGCGAGGTGATGAAGAAGTACCACCCGCACGGAGACGCACCGATCTACGACGCGTTGGTGCGCATGGCGCAGGACTTCTCGCTGCGGCACCCGCTGGTCGACCCCCACGGGAACTTCGGATCGGTGGACGGCGATCCACCCGCGTCGATGCGTTACACGGAGGCACGGCTGGCGTCCATCGCGATGGAGCTGCTCCGGGACATCGACTCCGACACGGTGGACTTCGTCCCGAACTTCGACGGATACGAGCAGCAGCCCGTGGTGCTCCCATCGCGTTTCCCAAACCTCCTGGTCAACGGCTCGGGTGGGATCGCGGTCGGCATGGCCACCAACATCCCACCGCACAACCTCGGCGAGGTGATCGATGCCGTGGTCCACACACTGGACCACCCGGAGGCCAGCCCCAAGGAACTGATGAAGTTCGTCAAGGGACCTGACTTCCCGACCGGCGCGACCATCATGGGTCGCGACGGGATCCGCGACGCCTACGAGACCGGCCGAGGCTCGATCAAGATCCGCGCCGTGTGCTCGGTGGAGGAGGGATCCGGGGGCCGGGGACGCATCGTCGTGACGGAGCTCCCGTACCAGGTGAACAAGGCCCGCCTCGCCGAGAAGATCGCCGAGCTGGTGCGGACCGGCAAGGTGAAGGAGATCGCCGACCTCAAGGACCACTCCTCGGGGCGTGCGGGGATGCGGCTCGTGATCGACCTGAAGCGCGGCGCCAACCCCCAGGTGGTCCTCAACCAGCTCTACAAGCACACCCAGCTGCAGGAGTCCTTCGGCGTGATCATGCTGGCGCTGGTCGACGGGATCCCTCGCACACTCAATCTGGCCGAGGCGGTCGGGTACTACGTCGACCACCAGGTCGACGTGGTCACGCGCCGGGCCCGGTTCGATCTCCGCAAGGCGGAGGATCGCGACCACATCGTCCAGGGCCTGCTGATCGCCCTCGATCACCTCGACGAGGTCATCAAGATCATCCGGGCATCTCAGGATGCCGAGCGGGCCCGCACCAAGCTGATGAGCACGTTCAAGCTGTCGGAGATCCAGGCGAACCACATCCTGGACATGCCGCTGCGCCGGCTGACCAAGCTCGCGCGCACGGAGCTCGAGCAGGAGCACACGGAGCTGCTCGCCCGGATCAAGTACCTGAAGGCCTTGCTCAAGGACCCCAAGAAGATCCGCGGCGTGATCAAGCAGGAGCTCCTCGAGATCAAGAAGAAGCACGCCGATCCGCGGCGCACCCAGATCCGCGCGGACGAGGGCTCCTTCGACGTCGAAGACCTGATCGCCGAGGAGGACGTCGTCATCACCGTCAGCCGCGCCGGCTACGTGAAGCGGGTCCCGATCGACACGTTCCGGCGGCAGGGCCGCGGCGGCAAGGGAGTGCGCGGGGCCACCCTGAAGGAAGAGGACGTCGTCACGAACGTCTTCACCACCACGACCCACCACTGGCTGTTGTTCTTCACGACGAAGGGGAAGGTGTACCGCGTCAAGGTCCACGAGGTCCCCGACTCGTCCCGGACCGCCCGCGGTCTGTACGCCGCCAACCTCCCGGGCGTCGCCATCGCCGGCGACGAGCGCGTGAGCGCCGTCCTCGACATGAAGCAGTACGAGGAAGGGCGGTTCCTCCTGTTCGC
>DATFGG010000248.1:0-4098 GCA_035249665.1 Actinomycetota bacterium
GTTCACGGTGCCCCGCCACGCGGCCTCGTCGTCCGCGAGGGTGATGCCGCTCGGGTTGTTGACGAGGATGTCCTCGCCGCCTTCCTCCGATCCTCGCCCGAGCATCCGGACCCTGGCATCTGCCTCCGCCGCGCCGACGTAGACCTTGAACGCGCCGCGCCCGGTCACGGGGTGTGCCAGGACGCGGACGGGTCGGAAGACGCCGTCGAACGTCGTCGTGGTCCTCCACGCTCCCGGGGCGCCGACGACATCACCCCGTGCCAATCCCCCTTTGCCGGTCCCGGCGAGGTTCGCCGCGACCCGCGCGACGGGGATCGCGCGGGTCGTGTCCCGCTTGTGCGTCTGCAGCGACCGGACCCGCGCCGTCCGCCCGTGCGGGTAGAGCTCCACGTCGTCACCGACGGCGAGCGCCGAGCCGCCGAGCGTTCCCGTGACGACCGTGCCCGCCCCCGAGATCGTGAAGACGCGGTCGACGAACAGACGCGCGCGCGTCTCGGGTGGCGGTGACGCTCCCGCGAGGACGGCGTCCAGCGCCGCTCGGAGATCGTCCAGGCCTTCTCCTGTCGTCGCCGACACGCGGATGATCCTCGCGCCCCCGAGGACGGTGCCATCGAGTCGCTCGTGGATCTCCTCCTCCGCCAGGTCGAGCTCCTCGCGGTCGACCAGATCTCGCTTCGTCAGCGCTACCAGGCCGCCCTCGACGCCGAGCACGTCCAGGATCGCGAGATGCTCCTCCGACTGCTGGCGCCATCCTTCGTTCGCTGCGACCACGAACAAGACGAGGCGGACGGGACCAACGCCCGCGAGCATGTTGGCGATGAACCGCTCGTGCCCGGGGACGTCGACGAAGCCGATCTCGCGTCCGGACGGGAGCTCGCACCAGGCGTATCCGAGGTCGATCGTGAGGCCCCGCCGCTTCTCCTCCTCCCAGCGGTCGGGGTCCATCCCGGTGAGTCGGAGGATGAGCGACGACTTGCCGTGGTCGACGTGGCCCGCGGTGGCCACGACGCGGATCTCGGTCATCCCGTGCGAACGTCGCCCCGACCGGGGTCGTCGCCAGGGTCGCCGGGGTCGTCCTCGCCGCCGTGGACGTCGTGATCGTGATCCTCGTCGCCCTCGAGCGCGTAGTGGACCGCTCGGGCGAGGTGTCGGATCTGTGCGTCCGTCACGGTCCTGCAATCGAGGAGGACGAACCCGTCCTCGATGCGCGAGAAGGCCGAGGGTGTTCCCGTGCGGAGACGGGCGGCGAATGACGGGCCATCCGGCACCCGGATCCGAACCCCCCACGACGGGAGCACCGTCCCCGGCATCGAGCCACCACCCACCGCTGATTCACAGCGCACGACGCGCGCTCCCTCGAGCTCGCCGCCGATCGTCTCGGACAAGAGTTGGGCCCGGCTGCGGACGATCTCGGGAGACTCCCTGAGCATCCGGAACACGGGGATCTCGCCTTCCTTGCCGGCCGCGATGATCGAGAGCACCTGTTCGAGTGCGGCCATCTGCATCCTGCCGATGCGGACGGCCCGGGCGATCGGGTGCCGGCGGAGTCGCTCCAGGAGCGCCGCCTTCCCGATGATGATGCCGGCTTGTGGACCGCCGAGGAGCTTGTCCGCGGAGAACGTCACGAGGTCGGCTCCCTGCTCCATGGCGTCGGAGACCGAAGGCTCGTCGGCCGGATGTCCGTGCCCGTGATGGAGGAGCCCCGAGCCGATGTCGTAGAGGAAGGGGATGTCGTGCTTGCGGGCGAGGGCCGCGAGGTCTGCGGCCGTCGGCGTTTCCGTGAATCCGATCATGCGGTAGTTCGAGGGGTGCACCTTGAGGATCATCCCGGTCTTGTCCGTGACCGCCGCTCGGTAATCGGCGATCCTCGTCCGGTTCGTCGTTCCGACCTCGGCGAGCCGCGCCCCCGAGGCGGCCAGGATGTCGGGGATCCGGAACTCACCGCCGATCTCGATCAGCTCCCCACGGGAGACGATCACGGGCTTGCCTTTCGCGAGCGCGGCCATCGCCAGCAGGAGGGCGGCGGCGCAGTTGTTGACCACCATCGCGCCCTCCGCTCCAGTGAGCGCGGTGAGCAGGGTCTCGGCGTGGCCGCCGCGCTGGCCCCGCCGGCCGGTCCGTCGATCCACCTCGATGTCCGTGTAGGACCGCGCGGCCCGCGCGACGGCCCGCGCGGCACGCTCGGGGAGCGGGGCGCGTCCGAGGTTGGTGTGGAGGATCACGCCGGTGGCGTTGATCACCGGCACCATGCCCTGCGCGGATCGGGACGCTCGACCGAGGGCCCGGGCCAACAGGACCTCGTCGGGCGGCGGATCCTCGCCGCCGGCCGCGGCCGACCGCACCTCGGCGAGGACGTCCTCGAGCATCCGCTTCAGCAGAGGTCGCCCCAGTGACGAGGCGGCGCGTCGCGCGGGGCCGGAGCGCAGGAGCGCATCCACCGAGGGAACCTTCCGGCGGACGTCGACGGCCATCGTGCGGGCAGCCTATCGCTCGCCGTCGCCCTCCCGCCTTCGGGCGTGGTGCGCGTCGGCCTCCGCTAGGATGGCCCCGGATGGACATCCGGGAGGCCGCGTTCGAGAGCTCCCAGGTCGCCTCGATGATCCGGGGCGGCGGACTCGACGTCGAGGTCGTGTCGAGCGGGGAGTTCTCCACCGAGGAGATGATCCTCAACATCGGCCCGCAGCACCCGTCCACCCACGGCGTCCTCCGCGTGGTCCTCGAACTCGACGGTGAGGTGATCACGAAGGCGGAGCCCGTGATCGGCTACATGCATCGGGCGGCCGAGAAGCTCGCGGAATATCGCGACGCTCGACAGGTCCTCGTCCTGATGAACCGGCACGACTGGATCTCGGCGTTCAACAACGAGCTCGGCTGGACGATCGCCGTCGAACGGCTGGCCGGCATCGAGGTGCCCGAGCGCGCCCAGTGGATCCGCACGATGTTCGCGGAGTGGAACCGGATCCTCAGCCATCTGATGTTCAGCGGCTCTTACCCGCTCGAGCTGGGTGCGATGACCCCGATCT
The DNA here is from genome assembly GCA_035249665.1 of Actinomycetota bacterium. Taxonomy (GTDB): domain Bacteria; phylum Actinomycetota; class UBA4738; order UBA4738; family HRBIN12; genus JAJNBA01. The sequence goes on from DATFGG010000248.1 coordinate 3,024, forward strand.
TCTATGCGTTCCGGGAGCGCGAGATGATCCAGGACCTGATGGAGTCCGCGACCGGCGCGCGGATGCATCACTCCTACTGTCGGGTCGGAGGGCTCAAGGACGACCTCCCGCGCGGCTTCCTGAAGCGATCGGCTGAGGTTCTCGCCGAGACCAGGAAGCGGATCGGGGAGTTCGAGACGCTGATCATGGGGAACGAGATCATCTACGCCCGGACGCGTGACGTGGGTCTCCTCCCGGCCGAGACCGCGGTCGCGTTCGGCACGTCGGGTCCGGTGCTCCATGCGAGCGGCGTTCCGATGGATCCCCGGAAGGACGAGCCGTACGAGAAGTACGCGGAGGTGGAGTTCGACGTTCCGGTGGGAACCAAGGGCGATTGCTACGACCGCCTCTGGGTCCTGATCGAGCGGATGAAGGAATCCTGCAACATCATCGAGCAGTGCATGGACCGACTGCCCGCGGGGGAGTTCCGGGCACCGAAGCTCCCGAAGACGCTCAAGATGGAGGGCGAGGTCTACGTCCGGACCGAGAACCCGCTCGGTCTGATGGGCTACTACGTGGTGGGGGACGGCAAGAAGCAGCCGTACCGGCTGAAGATGCGGACGGCCTCCTTCTCGAACGTCAGCGTGATCCCCGCGATGCTCCCGGGCACGTTGGTCCCGGACCTGATCGCCATCCTCGGCTCGATCTTCTTCGTGGTCGGCGACGTCGACCGCTGACGGAGCACGCTGGCTCAGGCACCGGCGTGCTCACGGCTCAATGTTCGGGTCGGTCGAGCCGATACCCACGTGGGGATGAACATCGAGCACATCGGCTCGTTCCGCACCCGCATCTCGGATGACGGATCGCTCGAAGTCTGGGCGCGAGGCTGGCGCCTGGAATCTCAGCTGTACGCGTTGATCCCGATGGGCATCGCCTTGATGTTCCTCCTCGCTCCGATGTCCCTCCCGATGCGGGTCGTCGGCGCCGGGATCCTGGTCGGTGCGACCTGCTTCGTCTTCCGGATGACGAAGCCCGGTCTCGTGCTGTCGTCCGAGGCCATCTCCATCGTCAGTGTCATCCGCACCCAGCGGTTCCC
>DATFGG010000249.1:0-4375 GCA_035249665.1 Actinomycetota bacterium
GAGGGCGCTGGGTCGGACGTCGACGCGATCGAGTCGACGGCGACGCGCGACGGCGACGACTACGTCCTGCGCGGCACGAAGATGCACGTGACCTCCTACAACACGGCCGACTGGATCTTCTTCCAGGCGAAGCTCGCAGGAGGCGAGCACGAGGGGGAGCACGCGCTGTTCTTCGTCGACAAGGACACGCCGGGCGTGCGGCTGGTGCGCGAGCCGCGCTACTCCCACACGTATCCCGACACCCACGCGCTGCTCGAGTTCGATGAGGTGCGGATCCCCGCCGCGAACCTGGTGGGCGCCGAGGGGGACGGGATGTCGTTCACGCACGAGTGGTTCCGCTACGAGCGGCTGATGATCGCGGCGCGTTGCTGCGGCGCGATGGAGCGTCTGATCGACGAGGCCACCGCGTTCGCGAAGGCACGGGTGCAGTTCGGACAGCCGATCATCGAGTTCCAGGCGATCGGCCACATGCTGGCGGACTCCCTCAACGACCTGTGGGCCTCGCGACTCATGACCTACCAGCTTGCTCGGGGGATCGATGCGGGGATCGACGTCAAGATCCAGCACGCCCAGTGCTCGATGGCCAAGCTCTTCGCATCCGAGGCGGCGGGGCGCGTCGCCGACCGGGCCGTCCAGATCTTCGGCGGGCGGGGCTACATGCGGGAGAACGTCGCGGAGCGCTTCTATCGAGAGCTCCGCGTCGACCGGATCTGGGAGGGCACGTCGGAGATCCAACGGACCATCGTGGCCGACCAGCTCGCCAAGCGCGGTGCACGTCACCTGCTCGGACAGGGCGACGATGGATGAGCCGCCGATCCAGCCGGTCAGCGGCACGGTCGTGCCGAGGTATGCCGGGCCATCGACGTTCGTCCGACTCCCGGACCTGCGCGACCTCGACCGCTGCGATGTGGCGATCCTGGGGATCCCGTTCGACTCCGGTGTGAGCTACCGCCCCGGCGCTCGTTTCGGCCCCAGCGCGATCCGACAGGCCTCGCGGATGCTGCGGCCGCAGTTCCATCCGATCCATCAGATGGAGCCGTTCGCGCTCCTGCAGGGCGCCGACGCCGGCGACGTTTCCTGCAACCCCTTCGACATCATGGAGTCGATCACACAGATCGAACGTGGCGCGGACGAGGTGCTCGAGCGATCGAGCTCGCTCGTCAGCATCGGCGGAGACCACACCGTGCTCCTGCCCCTCCTCCGTTCGATGCATCGCAGGCACGGGCCGGTCGCACTGGTGCACTTCGATGCACACCTCGATACGTGGGACACGTACTTCGGAGCTCCGGTCACGCACGGCACGCTGCTGCGCCGAGCGGCCGAGGAAGGGCTCTTCCGCGGCGACGCCTCGATGCATGTTGGCATCCGCGGGCCGCTGTATTCCTCGCGAGACATGGTCGACGATGCGAGCTTCGGCTTCCGCACGATCCGCACCGAGGAGGTCCACCGGGAGGGTGTCGAGGGGATCGTCGGGCGGATCCGTGAGCGGGTCGGGGACCACCCGCTCTACCTCTCGATCGACATCGACTCGCTCGATCCGGCGCACGCCCCGGGGACGGGTACGCCCGAGATCGGTGGACTCACGTCCCGAGAGCTGCTGATGATCCTCCGTGGTCTGGCGGGACTGCGCCTCGTTTCGGCGGACGTCGTCGAGGTCTCCCCGCCTTACGACCATGCCGAGCTGACGTCGCTCGCGGCGGCGACGGTCGTCTACGAGCTCGTGTCCTTGCTCGCGGGCGGGCGCGCGGAAGACGTATGAAGTGCCCCCGTTCCGGGCCGGCGGGGTGCGGCCCCGGCTCGTCGCGTTAGGGTGTGACCCAGCGGGGGAGCCCGGCGTGACCGGGCTGAGAGGCCGGCTGAACCTGAAAGAGGGCCGGCGACCCTTCGAACCTGATCCGGCTTGTACCGGCGGAGGGAGCACACGCATGACATCCGCGACCGGCTCGGCACCCAACGGCGGGGGGCCGACGGGATCCGACTCCCTCCCCTCGAGCATCGCTCCCGTGCCCGCCGAGGGGCGAACACTCTCGGCCTTCGACGTCGGTGTGCTCTGGAACGACCTCTCCCTGGGGGTCCTCGTGCTCGTCACCGGGGGCCTGCTCGTCCCGGCGCTCGGGCTCCCGGCTGCGCTCGGCGCGATCGTGGTTGGCAGCGTGATCGGATGCATCCCGCTCGCAGCGATCGCGCGTGCGGGAGCGCGGGAGGGCCTCCCAGGCATGGTCCTGTTCCGCCCGATGCTCGGAAGGACGGGTTCCTACGTCCCGTCGCTGCTGAACATCGCCCAACTCGTCGGATGGACGTCGGTCGAGTTCTGGGCGATCGGGCGCTTGGCCAATGCGCTTGCGATCGAGGTGTTCGGTCTCGACGCGTTTTGGCTCTGGCTCACGCTGACCGCGGTGGGATGCACGGTGCTCGCTATCGGCGGGCCGGTCCTCGTCGTGAAGCGTTTCCTCGAACGGTTCGGCACGTGGGTCGTCCTCGCCTCGGGCGTTCTCCTCACGGTTTCACTGCTCCTGTCGGGCTCGATCGCGTCAGCGTGGTCCGCTGCGGGGCGGGGCGGCCTCCCCTTCTGGGTGGCGGTCGATCTCGTGATCGTGATGCCGGTCTCGTGGCTCCCGCTGGTGGCCGATTCCACCCGGTTCGCGCGAAGTGAGCGTGGCGTGTTCACCGCGACGTTCGTGGGATACGGCCTCGGCAACGCGTGGTTCTATGCGCTCGGCGCGCTCTTGATCCTCAACGCATCCGCCGTCCCGAGCGCGGAGGGGGTCGGGGCCGCGGTCCTCGGCTTCGCCGCGGGGGTTGCGGAGCTGCTGATCCTCGGGCTGATCGTCGGCGAGCTCCCGAACGCCTTCGCCAACATCTACTCGACCACCGTCTCCTCCCTGAACGTCGTCCCACGCGCGTCGGCCGCCTCGATCTCCGTGATCGTCGGACTGGTCGCCTTCCTGTTCGCGCTCCTGTTCACGGTCGAGCGATATGAGGTCTTCCTGTTCCTGATCGGATCGGTTTTCGTGCCACTCGGTGCCGTCTTCCTGGCCCTCTACTTCGTGCGAGCTGGCGGCCGGTATGGGCCAGACGTGGTGTTCGGCCCGGCCTCGGAAGGCTTCCACTGGTCCGCGGTCGTGCCCTGGGCGGTCGGATTCGTTGTCTACCACTGGTGTGTCCCGACGGGCCCGGAGGGATGGGTGGTCGCCGTGGAGGAGCTCTTCACCAGCGCGGGTCTTCCGTTCCCGCTGTTGGGAGCTCGTCTCGGGGCGAGCCTGCCCAGCTTCGCAGTGGCGTTCCTGCTGTCTCTGGTGATGCTGCCGAGACGTCGTCCCCAGGGCGGTTGATCAGCCGGGGGAGGGTCAGTCATCGTTGCCGTGGCCCTCGTTGCCGTGGCCCTTGTCCTTGTTCTCGTCGTTCCCGTGACCGTCCTGCCCCTCGTCGGCCTCACCGGCAGGAGTCGGGCTTGGGCTCGGGGTCCCCGTCGGCGCGGTTCTCGGCAGGAGGGTCAACTGCTCGTCGACCGCCTCGGCTGCCGCGAGGATCACCGTGGCCCGGCCGTCGTCGATCCGTCCCGCGTCCAGCCTCGAGACCACGAGCTCGACGAGCTTGCGGAGCTCCGCGCGGGCCAGGCCGGGGCGGCCGTCCTCCGCGAAGGTGCGGATCTGCGCCACACGGTTCTCCAGCGTGGTCCCGAGCCGCGTGGGGAGCTCGCCGTCGCCGCAGGAGCTCGCCAGGATCGCGATGATCCCCAGGGCGATCGTCGCTCGCCTCACGGCTGCACCGAGTCCTCGAGTTCGCTCAACGCGTCGTCGAGCGACGCCGGGAGCGTCGTGCCGTCCGTTCCGTTCGCGCTGGGAGTGTCCGGCCCCGTGAAGACCGTGAGCGCGAGGATCACCAGCAGGGCGAGGACGACGATCGCACCGGCCGCGATCAGATCCACCCGTGAGGGGCGGCGGGGGCGGTCCGCTGGCGGAGTCGCCGAAGCCTGCGACGGCAGACGCGCGGTCTGTTCCATGCGAGGGATCGGTACCGTCTCGTGGCCGTCCGGCTCGGTGTCGACGTCCGGTTCTGTCGGCCTCGCGATCACCTCCGTCGCCGTGTGATCGGTCCCATCCCCGAGCAGCGCGGCCGCCATCGCTTCGGCGCTCTGGTACCGCTCGGCGGGATCACGTCGCATCGCCTGCTCGATCACGGCCACGATCTGAGGATCCGCGTCCGCGTCGATCGCGGTGGGCGGCGCGTACCGTCCGTCGCGGATCGCGGCGGCGAGGGCGACCGGATCGTCGCCTTCGAACGGCTTCTTGCCCGTCAGGGTCTCGTACAGCAGGACGCCGACCGCGTAGAGGTCGCTCGCCGGGCCCGCCTGCTGCCCGTCGATGCGCTCCGG
>DATFGG010000250.1:0-2956 GCA_035249665.1 Actinomycetota bacterium
GCCCGTGCCGATGGACCGCCTGATCTGCGGCGACGTCGGATTCGGCAAGACGGAGATCGCCGTCCGCGCCGCGTGCAAGGCCGTGATGGAGGGCAAGCAGGTCGCCGTCCTGGTCCCGACCACGCTGCTCGCGGAGCAACACTTCGTCACGTTCGCCGAGCGGTTCGCCCCATTCCCCGTGAAGGTCGCGATGCTGTCCCGCTTCCTGTCGCCCGCGCAGCAGAAGGAGGTGGTCGCCGACGTCGTCGCCGGCCGCACCGACGTGGTGATCGGTACCCACCGGCTCCTCGGAGCGGATGTGTCGTTCCGCGACCTGGGGTTGCTCGTGGTCGACGAGGAGCAGCGCTTCGGTGTGGCGCACAAGGAGCGTCTGAAGCGCTTCCGTGCACATGTCGACGTCCTGACCATGACCGCCACCCCGATCCCGCGAACGCTCGAGATGGCTCTGACGGGGATCCGGCAGATGTCGACGGTTGACACGCCGCCGGAGGACCGACAGCCGGTGCTGACCTACGTCGGCGGCTACGACGAAGGGCTCGCGCTGGGCGCCGTGCGTCGTGAGCTCCTGCGGGAGGGTCAGGTGTTCTGGGTGCACAACCGGGTCGCGACGATCGACCGACAGGCGTCGTGGCTGCAGCGCGAGCTCCCGGGTGCCCGCATCGTCATCGCGCACGGGCAGATGGACGAGGGTCAGCTCGAGGCCCAGATGATGCGGTTCTGGGACCGCGACGCGGACGTGCTGGTCTGCACGACGATCATCGAGTCGGGTCTCGACGTGCCGAACGCGAACACGTTGGTCGTCGATCGCGCAGACATGCTCGGCCTGGCCCAGCTCTATCAGCTCAGAGGCCGCGTGGGGAGGAGCCACGAGCGGGCGTTCGCCTACTTCTTCTTCCCGCCTGCCCACCAGTTGACCGAGGAGGCGCACGAGCGGCTCGCGACGATCTCCACCCACCAGGCCCTCGGATCGGGCTTCCGGATCGCGCTCCGTGACCTCGAGATCCGTGGCGCCGGGAACCTCCTCGGGGCGGAACAACACGGGCACATCGCGGCGGTGGGCTTCGACGCGTACTGCCGGATCCTCCAGCAGTCCGTCGCCGAGCTCCAGGGCCAACCGATCCCCGAGGAGAAGGAGCTCCGGATCGACCTGCCGGTGCGGGCGTTCGTCCCGCCGGGATGGGTCGGACAGGAGTCCCTCAGGCTGGAGCTGTACCGCCGGATCTCGCTGGCCGCGGATCACGACGCGCTCGCTCGGATCCGGGACGAGACGATCGATCGGTACGGAGGGCTCCCGGCGGAGGTCGAGACGCTCTTCGCGATCGCATCGCTCCGTATCACCTGTGCGGCGATCGGTATCGAGGAGATCTCGACCTATCGCGAGCAGGTGCGCATCCGACCTGTGGATCTCGATGACACGCTCCGGCTCGATGTGGGCGATCGTGTGCCGGGGTCGTCGTTCCACGAGGCGAAACGAACGCTCAACCTGACCCCGGAGAGGATCGCGGGCGCCGATCTCCCCGGGTGGGTGGAGGCCCGGATCCGAGAGGCGATCGGGGACACGGTGGCCGTCGCTGGAGAGGCGCGCCGGTAGACTGCCGGTCCCGATGGCCCTCTCCCGTGCCTCCCGCGCTGCTCGCATGCTGTTCGTCGCCCTCGTCTCGCTCGCCGTGGGCGCCTGCGGGGCGGGCAAGCCCGAGGTGGCCAGGGTCGGAGATCGTGACGTCGCCGAGGCGGACCTCCGTCATGCGGCCGCGTTGCAGCACGTGCTCGCGGACCTGCAAGGGACGCCCTGCGGAGGCCAACCTCTCGCCGACGAGACCGCGGAGGCCGCGTGCGACCGCGCGGCGCTCTCGGGCGAGCTGATCTGGCTCGCCGTGTCCCCGTACGCGGAGGCGCACGACATCACGGCCGGCCAGACCGCCGAGGATGCGGTCGTGCAGCTCGAGACCCAGGTGGGAGGCGCCGAGGAGCTGCGACGGTCGCTGAGCGCTCGGGGCCTGACGCGGGCCGATCTGCTCGAGCTGGGACGCAAGATCCTCACGATCCGGGCCGTGCGAACGGCGATCGCCGAGGAACGGATCGGCGACGACGAGCTGCGATCCCAGTACGAGGCCCGCCTCGTGGAGTTCACAACCGTCGAGGCCAACCACATCCTGCTCGCGACGCGGGCCGAGGCTGAGGACGTCTACCGGCAGGTGCGGGATGCGACGCGCGCGCGGTTCGCTGCCGTCGCGCGGAAGGAATCAACGGAACCCGGAGCGGACGAGAGCGGGGGAGACCTCGGCAGCTCGCCCGCGACGCAGTTCGTGCCGGAGTTCGCGAACGCGGTCGCCGCGCTCGAGCCGGGGGAGGTCTCGCAGCCCGTCCAGTCGCAGTTCGGCTGGCATGTGATCTACCTCGCGGACAAGCAAGTCACGCCGTTCGAGGAGGTGAAGGCCGGACTGCTCGAGCCACTGGCCGACCAGGAGTTCCGAGGATGGCTCGAGGAACGCGCCGACGAGCTCGGCGTCGAGGTGAACCCCCGATACGGGCGGTTCTCGGCCGAGACCTTCTCGGTGCAACCGGCTCGGAGCACGGATCCGAGCGCTCCGACCGTGCCGGAAGGGAACGCCGGCTCCCCGTCGCCGTGACGACCGACCGGGCCGGTCCGGTCCGGAACGTCCCCCACGGTCCGGTCCCGTCCTCGGAAGAGGGTCGAAGGCTCCTCGATCTCGTGAAGGTGATGGCCCGACTGCGCGGGCCCGGTGGGTGTCCGTGGGACCGTGAGCAGAGCCACGAGACCCTGGCACGTGACCTCCTGGAAGAGTCGCACGAGCTCCTCGACGCGATCGACCGTGGTGACTCCGACGCGATCCGCGACGAACTCGGCGATCTCCTCCTGCAGGTCGTCTTCCACGCGCAGATGGCGTCCGAGGACGGGCGATGGGACGTCGACGACGTCGCGCGCGGGCTCGTC
>DATFGG010000251.1:0-2261 GCA_035249665.1 Actinomycetota bacterium
GATACGCGGAGGCTCGCAACGGGTCCGAGATCGCAGACTCGATCGCCGGCTGGACGGAGTCGATCGCGATCGCGAAGCCGATGTTCTCGGCGTTGTCGCTGCCGGCGGAGTTGATCCCCACGACCCGGCCGGCCATGTCGACCAGGGGTCCCCCCGAGTTCCCGTGGTTGATTGCCGCGTCCGTCTGGATCACCTCGCTGTAGGTGCGAACCCCGTTCGAGCAGACGGTGCATCGCGGATCCTGCACGCGGATCGTCCGATCGAGGGAGGAAACGATCCCCGCAGTCACGGATGGCCCTCCTTCGAGAGCCAGGGCGTAGCCGATCGCCACGACCTGCTGACCGAGCCGGAGGTCCGCACTCGCTCCGAACCGGATCGTCGGGAGACCCTGAGCGTCCACCTTCAGGACGGCGAGGTCATGCTCGCAATCGCCACCGATCACGCGGGCGTCGTAGCGCGTGGGTTCGTCCTCGGACGTGAACACCGTGATCCGAGACGCCCCCTGCACCACGTGACAGTTGGTGACCACGACACCGTTCGCTCGGACGATGAAGCCGGTCCCGATCCCCTGGCCCTCCTCGGGAGCGCCGGTCGACGAGGCCTCATAGACGTCCGTCGTCACGTTGACCACGGATGGGAGGACCCTCGTCGCGACCTTGGCGTAGGGCTCCTTCCCGAGATGCAGCGGCGGGCCGGTCGACGTCGTCGCGGGAGGCGATGTCGTGCCCCCGAGGCTCGCCGTGCAGCCGGCGAGCAGGAGGGCCACGCACGCGACCACGGGCAGCGGTCGTCGGGATGTCGTGGCTGACTTCACGCGAGGGGTTCGCTCCCGGTCCTGCCAGGGTTCGGCGTTCCGCTACCTCCGTCGGAGGCGCTGGGCATCGAGGTTACTCGAGCAGCGAGCCTGCGGGCCGCTCCTTCCGCGGATCGACGAACGGGATCGCGGCGGTTCGTCCCACGAGATGGTCGCCGTCCTCGGTCTCGACGTCGAGCGCCGTCCCCGGCGCGGAGAGTTCGAGCGGTACCCAGACGTAGCCGATGTTCCTGGCGAGGCCGGGCGACCAGACAGCGTCGGTCATGTGGCCGACCTGTGCGCCACCGTGATGGACGGGCCAATACTCGGACATCTCCGCTCGGAGCTCGTCGCCCTCGAGCTCGATGCCGACGAGCTTCCGATCCACCCCCTCTCGCCTGAGCCGTTCGAGGGCTTCCTTCCCGATGTAGTCCTGTGGCTGCTCCTCGACGAGGCGCTCGAGCCCCATCACGTGGAGCGGCGTGTCGTCGATCCTCATGTCGGAGCCGTAGTTGAAGATCCCGGCCTCGATCCGGCGGGCCTCGCACGGCGCGATGGGCTTGATCCCGAACTCCTCGCCCGCGTCGGCGACGGCGTTCCAGAGCTCGCCGCCCTTGCTGCCGTCCAGGAGGTTGACCTCGAATCCCGGGATCGCGGTCCACCCCGTCCGGCTGATCAGCACCGGGATGCCCTGGATCTCGAACTCGTCCACCCAGTAGTACTTGATGTCGTAGATCGCGGGACCGACGAGCTTCTCGAGCGTCTTGGCCGAGAGCGGGCCCTGGACCTGCATCGGGTGGACGTCCGGGAACGAGACCTCCGCGTCCAGACCCGACGTGGCGGCGACCCCCATCGCGTACAGGCCCGCATCGGAGTCGGCTAGCTGCATCCACCACGTGTTCTCGGCGACATGGAGGAGGACCGGGTCGTTCACGATCCCTCCGTCCGGCGCGGTGACGATCATGTACTTGCCCTGCTTCACGGCGCACGTCGAGAGATCACGGCACGTGATCATGTCGATCAGCCGGTCAGCGTCCGGCCCGGCGATCTGCACGGTCCGCTCCACGCCGACGTCCCACATCGTCACGCCGGTCGCGAGCAGGTGGTACTCGACCTCGGGATCGTCGAAGTAACCGGGCAGATACATGTGGTTGTAGATGTCGTAGGCGGTGCAGCCCGCCCGCAGCGTCGACCGGAAGAACGGCGACTGGCGGTACCAGGGGCCGAAGTACAGGGTCGCGCTCTTCGCGAGCATCTCGGGTCGTTCGTTGACCATCGTTCCTCCTCCTTCGGGCCGGAAGCAGGCTGAATCATCGTTCAAGAAGGGCGTGCGTGCAAGTCGCCGCACATCCCCTGAACAGGAACGATGGGATTGAACGGTGGTTAGGTTTCCTCGCAGCCGGCGGAGCCTACGAGACCGGGATCGTCTTGTCCGGGTCGACGAACGGCATCGGAACCACGGTGGCGG
>DATFGG010000252.1:0-8569 GCA_035249665.1 Actinomycetota bacterium
ACGCGGAGACGTTCTCCGGGCCCGCCTCCTCCAGCGCTTCATCCAACGCCTCGAGGGCGGCTTCGCCGGACGGGTCGAAGCGCCACGTGCTCGGGGGGATGTGCAGGTGTCGGGGCAGATACGGACCGAACGGACCGTGCATGCCGGGACGGCCGGTCAGCGCCAGCGTCTCCATCGTCGGTCCGTGGTACGCCTGGGCGGGCGAGATCACCTGCCAGCGGTCCACGTCGCCTCGTTCGACGTGATAGCTGCGGGCGATCTGGATCGCCATCTCGTTGGCGTCGGCGCCGCTGACCGTGAACCGTGCGCGGGTGAACCCCTCGGGCGCGACGTCGACGAGCTCCTCGGCGAGCTGCTCCTGGGCGGGGTTCGTCATCCGTTCGTTGTGGACGAATGCGAGGGTCTCGGCCTGCGCCCGAGCCGCGGCGATGATGTCTCGCCGTCCGTGGCCCAGCGTGGCCGCCATCGAGCCGCCGCTCATCGCGTCGAGGTACCGGCGGCCGTCCGCGTCCTCGATCCAGACGCCGTCTCCCCGCACCGCGATCGGCATCGCCCGCCCGAACTCGAGCGGGAGGACGTGCGTGTCCTGGCTCTCGATGGCCGTCTGCCCCAACCCGAACTCCCTTCGGATCGACCTCCGGGCACCTGTCCCGGCTCGGCGGAAGGTAGCGTACGGCACGCCGGGCCCGCCCGCCGCGGGACGGTCATCCGTTGCGAGCCAGCGCGCCGCCACGGTATAACCCAGCACTCCGGGCACCGCGCGACCCGGAGCAGGAGCGTTCGCGGCGCCGCATCGAGAGGAGCCGATCGATGACCGACGTGAAGGGGATCCTGGAGGGCTGGCAGAAGCAGGACATCGGGTTCGTCCGGTTCGAGCTTCCCGACATGCACGGCATCTCGCGATCGAAGACGATCCCGATCTCGCACGCCTTCGACTACGCCGAGCGAGGTCTGAACATGTACGGCGGGACGAGCGTCCTGGACTCCCGCTCCGATGTCGTCGGCGGAACGCTGTACCACGAAGAGGTCGGCTACGGGGATCAGCTCCTCTTCCCGGACCCGGATTCCGCCCAGGTGCTCCCATGGGCCGACCGGACGGCACGGCTGATCTGCGACGCCCGGTGGTACGACGGGTCGCCACTGGCCGCGACGCCGCGCCACGTCTTCCGGCAGGCGCTCGAGAAGGCTCGCTCGATGGGGTTCGAGCCGCTCCTCGGATCGGAGTTCGAGTTCTATCTCCTCGTCGGCGACACGCGTGAACCGCTGTTCTCCGGGTACCACATCTTCAACACGCTCCGGAACGACTACGTGCCGACGATCCGACGGATCCTCGACGAGATGCCGCAGGTCGGCGTCGACGTCATCACGGCGAACTGCGAGTACGCCGGTTCGCAGTGGGAGATCAACTTCGCGCCCGGCCGCGGGATCGCCGGGCCGGACAACGCGTTCACGTTCAAGAACGGCGTGAAGGAGATCGCGAAACAGGACGGCTACCTCGCCACCTTCATGACGAAGCCGTGGGCCGACTCGGCCGGGAGCGGCTGTCACACGCACATCTCGCTGCTGCACGCAGAGTCGGGCGAGAACGCGTTCGGCGACGCGGACGACCCTCAGGGGATGACGGATGCGTGCCGGTCGTTCATCGCCGGGCAGCTCAAGTACGCGCGCACGATCGACGCCGTGATCGCACCCACCGTGAACTGCCTGCGGCGCCGGCGCCCCCACACGTTCAGCCCGTCGAACATCTCCTGGGGCCTGGAGGACCGCTCCGCCCTCGTACGCGTGAAGGGCGGGAGCCCCGCCAACAAGCACGTCGAGTACCGAGCCCCGTCGGCGCTCTCGAACCCCTACCTGGTCGGGGCGGCGCTGCTCCAGGCAGGTCTCCGTGGGATCGAGGACGAGCTACCGGTCCCGGAGCCGTCGAAGCCCGGAGTGCCGGCCGAGGAGGACGACTCCTTCGAGAAGCTGCCGCTGCAGCTGGAGGGATCGCTCGACGCGCTCGAACAGGATCCGGCGTCGAAGGAGTTTTTCGGCGAGGACTTCGTGACCGCGTACTCCACGATGCGGCGCTACGAGCTGTCCCGGTATCAGGACTCGGTGTCGGAGTGGGAGCGGACCGAGTACCTGGAGCTGTTCTGAGTCCGATGGCGGCGACCCGGGGACGCTCGAAGGTCCCCGGCGGCGGGACCGCCGCCGAGACCGCGCGACGCCTCGCCGCCTCCGGCGTCGAAGCCGTCGCGCTCGCGATCGTGATCAACTCGGGCGTCACGCTCGTGAAGACGATCCCGCTCCGTCGGTTCGAGGAAGCGGCCAGGTTCGGGATCGGCCTGTCCCCGGTCTTCACCGTCTTCCAGGTCGACGATCAGATCACGTCCTCACCGCACATCGGGGGACCGGCGGGCGACACACGGCTGATGCCGGATCCGGCGCAGACGGTCGGGCTGGCGGCGAGTCCGGGATGGGCGATCGCCCCCGTGGACCAGCTCGACCAGGAGGGCGAGCCTTACCTCGGCTGTCCCCGCACGTTCGCCCGGACGATGCTCGAGCGGCTCGCCGGCCACGGGCTGGAGCTCCGCGGAGGGTTCGAGATCGAGTTCTTCCTCGGGCATCGAGCCCCCCCGGGACCCGACGAGGCCGATCCGACGCCGGCGCACACGGGGCCCGCGTACGGCGCGATCGCGCTCGCCGACGTCGAACCGTTCGCGACGGCGCTGATCCGCGCGTTCGAGGCGCAGGGCACGGGCGTGATGCAGTTCCACCCCGAGTACTCGACCGGGCAGCTCGAGCTGTCGGTGCCGCACGGCGTCGGCATCGCCACGGCGGACACCCACCTCGTCGTTCGCCACACGATCAGGGCCGTGGCGCGCACCCACGGCTACGCCGCCTCCTTCGCACCGGTCGTCTTCGCGGGGCGCGTCGGCAACGGGAACCACCTCCACCTCAGCCTGTGGGACCGGAAGGGGAAGAACCTGTTCCAGGGAGGCCGCGGTCCCGAGGGCATGACGCGCGGCGCGGAAGCGTTCACGGCGGGGGTGCTCGACGCACTTCCCGCGCTGACCGCGATCACCGCGCCGTCCGTTCCGAGCTACGAACGACTTCAACCCCACCGCTGGAGCGGTCCCTGGGCCTGCTGGGGACGGGAGAACCGCGAGGCGGCTCTCCGGTTCGTGACCGGGATGGTCGGGAGCCGGCCGGATGCCGCGAACCTCGAGGTCAAGTCCATGGATCCGGCGGCGAACCCCTACCTCGCCCTCGGGGCGATCGTCGCCGCCGGGATCGACGGGCTCGATCGCGAGCTCTCGCTCACCGAGCCCGTCGGGGACGATCCCGCCTCGATCCCGGCTCGCCGTCGCCGCTCGATGGGGATCCGCCGGCTGCCCGACTCGCTCGGCGCCGCGATCCGCGAGCTCGAGAGGTCCTCGATGCTCCGCGAGGCCATGGGCGATGTGCTGTTCGACTCGTTCCTGGCGACCAGGCGCGCGGAGCGCGACGTCTTCGAGGGCCAGGATCCCGAGGACGTCGTCCGCGCTCACCGATGGAGGTACTGATGCCCGACGTCGATCTCTCCGGTATCGAGATCGTCGACGCGCACACGCACCCCTACCGACTCGCGGATCTCGTCGGGAAGGACGCCGAAGGGTTCGACACACGCGCGATGTTCCTCGGGGAGTCGTTCCTGTCCTCCTCCCAGATGAACCCTGAGCTGTGGCCGGTGGCGGACGCGTTCACGGACTCCACCGTGTACGCCCTCGCGCTCCGACGGTGGCTTGCGGCACATCTCGGATGCGAGCCGACGCGAGAGGCGGTCACGGCTGCCAGGGACGTGGCCGTGAGGGCCGATGCCGTTGCCTACACGAAAGGGTTGATGGAGGCCGCGGGCGTCGTCGCCGTCCTCTCCGACGAGGGGTACCCCCAGCCGCCGATCCCCGCCGAGGAGTTCGCCCGGACGATCGGCGTCACGGTGCACCGCGTGACCCGTCTCGAGCCTTGGATCCTCCAGCATCGGGACGGGTCCTTCGACGATCTCGTCTCGGGCGTGGAGGACGAGGCCGAACGTGCCGCGAGCGACCCGAACTGCGTGGCGTACAAGTCGATCGTCGCGTATCGAACCGGACTCGACATCGGCGATCCCGAAGGGTCCACGGCGCGCGATGCGTTCGAGCGGTGGCGGGCCGCCGACTGGGCGGAGACGCGGGAGCATGCCAAGCCGGTCCGTGACTTCCTGATCCACCGGACACTTGCCATCGCGAAGGCGAACGACCGTCCCTTCCACTTCCATTGCGGCGGGGGTGACCCCGACATCAACCTCGCGTACGCGAGTCCGGTGTCGATGTTCCCGTTCCTCGTCGAGGTGCAGGATCAACCGGTCGTCCTCGTGCATTCGGGGTACCCGTGGATCCGCGAGTCCGCCTACATCGCGTCCGTCCTTCCGAATGTCTACCTCGAGCTCTCGGAGCTGATCCCGTGGGGATGGGGACAGGTCGAGTGGGCGCTCGAGATGCTCGTGGGAACGGTCCCGGCCGCCAAGCTCCTCTACGGATCGGACGAGGCCGGGGAACCGGAAGCGTTCTGGGCGTCGGCGTTGCTCGCACGCTCCGCGCTCCAGCGGATCCTGGGTGGGTTCGTGGATCGTGACTACGTGTCCACCGACGAGGCGGAGCGACTCGGTCGACTCGTGCTCGGCGACGCGTGCCGCCGCCTCCACGGCATCGGACCCGACTGATCGGTGGGGCCGCCGCCCGCGCGCGGACGGCGGCCGAACCACCGGCGTCTACGCCGACGAACCTTCGATCATCTCGCGATCGGCGAGTCCCTCGGCGATCAGCTGCTCGTCCGTCTTGCCACGCCTCGCGGACTGTGACACGAACCAGATCACGATCCCCGAGATCACCGAGACGAGCGTGAACGCGACCATGAAGACGTTCCAATCCGCCAGCTCCCAGCCGGTCGGGTTGGAATCCGACACGGGATACCACGAGCCCACGAAGATGAAGAGCACGGCGAGGATGTTGACGATGAATCCGACCACACCGCAGAGGAACAGGAAGCCGGTCGGGACGCGCCGCTCCTGCTCGAACCGTTCGGGCTCCGCCCGCTTCGCGAAGAAGATGTCGAGGAACAGCAACGCGGTCGAGATGCACCACACGATCGTCACTCCTGCGTAGAGCCCGTAGAAGTACCGGTAGGGATCCGTCTCGCCCGATCCCAGCACGAAGAAGATCACGACCGCGATGATCGTCGAGATCGCGCTCTGGAGCGTGATCGCGTTCGCCGGCACCTTGTTCCGGTTGACCTGGCCGATCTGGTGCGGCAGGCGCTTCTCCATCCCGGACACGAACAGCAGGCGTCCGAACGAGAAGTTGTAGACGACGGCGACCGTCAACACGACCCACGCCATCACCAACGCGACGGCCGCGCCGGTCCATCTCCCCAGGGCGAGCCCGACCGTCTCGGCGCCACCCGTGGTCCCGTTCGCGCCCCCGGCCTCGATCACGACCATGTTCCCCCATGTGGCCCAGAGGTACGCGGCGATCACGATGGCGCAGCCCCAGAGCAGGAACGTGCGGATCGCCTTCTCGCCGCCGGTCACCTCGGCCCCCATGTTCAGCGGCGTCTCGATCCCCAGCAGCGCCAGGATCGCGAACGAGAAGAACGTCAGGTTCGCGGGGAGGCCGAGCGCGAGCGTCTCACCCTGGAACGGGTCCCACCCCGTCCCGAAGTCCGTCGACGCACCGTTGCCCTGCAGAAGCCACCACACGCCGGCGAAGCCGATCAGGAAGATCGCCCCCGCGTAGAACCAGAACAGCACGTTCACGTAGTTCTGGGTCACGCGCATCTTCAGATAGGACATCGACGCGCTGAACCAGATCACCACCAGGACGACGACGCCGATCTGCCAGTTCTCCGTGAAGAGGCACGGGAATTCGCAGCTCGGCTTGATGAACACGGAAGCCTGCTGCAGGAAGTTCGCGAACAGGATCCCGATGAACACCAGCGAGATCGGTCCGGGCCACCACGCCACGAAGCCGGCGAAGAACCCCCAGAACGGACCGAGCACCTTGTGCGTCCAGACGTAGAGCGAGCCCTCCTCTGGGAACATCCGCCCGAGCTGGGCCGTCACGAACGCTCCGGTGATCAGGAACGTCAGGAACGCGATGATCCAGAAGATGAACACCGACGGCCCCGCGAACTGCAGGCCGGCCGCGTTGTTGATGAAGAGCACGATCGCGACGAAGATCACGACGAGGTCGAAGGGGCCGAGCGTCCGCGCGACGAGTACCGGCGCGACCTTCTCGGAGATCATCTGCTCGCGGGTCGTCTGAGCCATACACCCTCCCTGCACTCAAGGGAGGCCCTCCGATCGCTCGGAGAAGCGCTCCCACCCCGGTGATCGTCGGCGGGAATCCTTGCACCTCAAGGGGGTCCTGTCTACCTGAGGTCGTGGCCATCAGGGTGATCCAGAGGGGGCCTCGCCGCGAATCCACGCCGGCCGAGGATGCCGGCTACCACGCGGCGAGCGGAGGCGGAGTGAACGGTGCACGGCGGTTCCTGGTGGTTGCGATCGTCGTCCTCGGCGTGCTCGCGGCGCCCGCTCTCGCCCTGGCGCACCCGCTCGGGAACTTCACGATCAACACCTCCGCCGCCCTGGTCGTACGCACCGATGAAGTGGTCGTCGACTACGCGGTGGACATGGCCGAGATCCCCACGTTGCAGGAGCAACGAAGGCTGGACCCCGACGGTGACGGCGTGCCCTCGGCCGAGGTGGAGACCGCCTACCGCTCGGCCGCCTGTGAGGACCTGCGGACGGGGCTCCGGCTCCGGATCGACGGTGCCGCCGCTCCCCTGACCCTGCACTCGTCGGCGCTGTCCCTGCCCGCCGGGCAGGCCGGGCTGCCGACCTTGAGGCTCCGCTGCGTCTTCGACGCCGCGATCGATCCGGCGCCGATCCACGACCTGCGGTTCGAAGATCGAACGTACCCGGACAGGCTCGGCTGGCGCGAGGTCACGGCCGCCGGCGACGGCGCCACGATCGTTCGATCCGACGTTCCGAGCGAGAGCCCCAGCGATCGGCTCCGCTCCTATCCATCGGGCGTCGCTCCCTCGCATGTCCTCTCTGCATCGCTCGCGTTCCGGCCGGGCGGCGCTGCTTTTCGGGCGGATCCCGGATCCGGAGTGGCGGCGCCGGCGACCGGCGGGTTCCTCGCCGGCTTCGCCGCTCGGCCCGATCTCTCGGCCGGCCTCATCGCGTTGATGGTCGCGGCGGCCGTCGGGGTGGGCGCGATCCACGCGCTCGGCCCGGGCCACGGGAAGTCGTTGATCGGCGCCTACCTGATCGGCGCCGGCGGTTCGCTCCGACAGGCCGTCGCCGTCGGCGCCGCCGTCTCGGTGATGCACACCGCATCGGTGCTCGGGCTCGGGCTCCTGGTGCTCTCCGCGGAGCGGGTCTTCGCGCCCGAACGCGTCTACCCGTGGCTCGGACTCGCGTCCGGGCTGGTCGCACTCGGCCTCGGTGCCGTGCTGCTCGTCGCGAGGATCCATTCGCTGTCGGAGAGCCGGCACGGGCACGAACATCCGCACCCGGATCGACCGCTCTCTCGCCGCGGGCTGGTGGCGCTCGCGTTCGCCGGGGGGATCCTCCCATCACCGAGCGCGCTGGTCGTCCTGCTGGGGTCGGTGGCGATCGGCCGCGCGGCCCTCGGCCTCGTCCTGATCGCGGCGTTCAGCACGGGCCTGGCGGCGTCGCTCGTCGCCGTCGGGGTCCTCGCGATCCGCGCGCGGCACGTTGCGACCGGCAGGCTTCCCACCGGTCTCATGCGGCTGGCGCCCGTGGTCTCAGCCGCGTGTATCGCACTCGTGGGACTGGCCCTCACCGGTCGCGGGCTCCTCCAGATCTAACGGGAACGGGAGATCCGGAGAAGGACGCCGCCGAGCACCGCGATACCGACGGCGATCGCGATCGTGACGATGCGCTCAACCGTGCTCCCGTCCGCGAAGGACGCCACGGCGATGAGGAACAGACCGAGGAGGATCCCTGCGACCCCGACGACCCCGAGAAGGATCCGGAGAGCGGGCGCCATCACCTCACCGTTCCCCGTCAGACACCGGCGAGCGTCATCTCGCCGATCAACACCGACGGCGTCCCCACCGACGAGAAGAACCGCAGGTCGTCCCCGACCGCCGTGATCGCCTGCAGCATCTCCGGCAACGTCGAGGCGATCGTCATCTCTCGCAGCGGCTCCCCGAGGGCCCCGCCGACGATCCGGAGCCCGGTCGCACCGACGCTGAACTCCCCACTGATCGGGTTGGCGCCGGAATGGACCCCGCTCACGTCCTGGATCAGCACACCGCCGTCGGCTCGCCGCAACAACTCGTCGCGAGCGGTCTCCCCCGCGTCGAGGTAGAAGTTCGACGTCCCCACGCCCGGCGCCGCTCGGTACCCGCGCTTCCCGTTACCGGTCGAGGCCGTTCCACCCTTGTGCGCGGTGTAGGCGTTGTGGAGGAACCCGGCCAGGACGCCCTTCGTGAACAGCTCGGTTCGTCCGCTCGGGACCCCTTCGTCGTCGAAGGG
>DATFGG010000253.1:0-5517 GCA_035249665.1 Actinomycetota bacterium
CGCCCCGCCGGCGCGCCGACCGGGCGAGCCCGCCCGTGCGCGCCGGGCCGCGAGGAAGGTGCCGCTCCGGATCGGCCTCTCCACGAGGGCGTAGGAGATCGCCGCGATCCCGAAGGTGAGGAGCGCCGCGGCGACCTGCCGCAGCACCAGCCCGTCCACACCGGGGTCCCGGACCCGCAGCCAGAGCGTGACCGGCCAGTGCCAGAGGTATGCGCCGTAGGAGACGACGCCGATCCACACCAGCGGTCTCCACGAGAGGATCGACCGGGCGGTGACGCCTCCGGCGCCGACCCACAAAGGAGCCATGATCGCGAGCGTGCCGGCGGAGATCAGGACGGCGCCACCGAGGAAGTAGCCGCGACCGCCCGGCGTGATCATCACGAGCCCGATGCAGAGGGCCACCGCACCCGCCGCCAGCACCCGTCGTCCGGCTCCGGCGAGGCGGGCGCGGCCGCCCGATGAAGCGACGAACGCCGCACCGGCCGCGCCCAGCAACGGCTCGAAGATCCTCGCGTCGGTTCCCATGTACGCGCGCTCGACATCTCCGGGCGCCCACAGCAGGGCGTGCAGGGCGGCGGACGCGATCACCCCGACGAGCGCGAGCCTACCCACGCCGACACGGAGCCGCACCCCCACGGCCGCCACGGCAGACACGAGCAGCGGCCACAGGACGTAGAACTGCTCCTCGATCGCGAGTGACCACGTGTGCTCGAGCGGTGAGTCGACGCCGACATCGGCGAAGTACGTCGAGGTCTCGATGAAGTGCCAGTTCGCCACGTAGCCGGTCGTCGCCAGGAGATCGCCGCGCATCGAAGCACGCTCGGTGTACGTGGCCGTCGTCGCCGTCACCACGCCGACCGTGAGCAGCACGAGGACGAGGGCCGGCAGCAGCCGCCTCGCTCGTCGAGCCCAGAAGGCGGGGAGGGAGACACGGCCCGTCCGCCGGACCTCCTCGAGCAGCAGCGACGTGATCAGGAATCCCGAGAGCACGAAGAAGATGTCGACCCCGACGAAGCCCGCGCGGAACCCGGGCACGCGGAGGTGGAACAGGATCACCAGGAGGACCGCGATCGCGCGCATGCCGTCGAGTGCGCGGACGTGCTCGGTCTCCACCGGGACCGCCGGTCCGGTCGCTCGCTCGGTCACGTGCCCTCCGGGCAGGAGCATAGCGATGTGGTGCCTGGGAACGGATGCCGGAGAGCGACTATCGGCTGAGTCGGTGCTCCGGCTGGTGGACCAGCGGGTCGGTCGCGCGGCTGAACCGGTTCGCGTTCTGCTCGAAGTCGGCGCGACGGCGATAGTCCGTGGGACTCATCCCCATGTGTCGCCGGAAGGTGGTCGTGAAATGGCTGGGGCTGTGGAACCCGACCCGATGCAGGATCTGGGTGACCGTGAGGTCCGACTCGCGCAGCAGGTGCGCCGCGCGCGCGATACGGAGGGAGATCAGGTAGCGGTACGGCGGCATCCCCACCATCGCCGTGAACTGTCGGGTGAAGTAGTACGGGCTCAGCGACGCGTGCGCCGCGATCGCGTTCAGGTCGACGTCGTGCGAGAGGTTCTGTGCGAGGAAGAGTTGCACCTCGTGGATCTTGCGCTGGAGATGCGGGCTCGGGAGCCCGTCAGCGATCACCGTCATGCGGCCCTCATCGTCTTCCACACAAGCGTACGCCGTTCGAAGAAGGGCTGGCTTTCGGAATCCTGCCCGATTCGGACGTCGTCCACGCTCAGATCATCTGCTCCGGAACCACGATCTCGTCGTACTCGGCCTCCGACAGGTAGCCGAGCGCGAGCGTGGCCTCCCTCAGCGTGGTGCCCTCGTGATGGGCCTTCTTCGCGATCTCCGCGGCCTTGTCGTAGCCCAGCTTCGGCGTGAGCGCCGTCACCAGCATCAGGGATCGATGGACGAGCTCCTCGATCCGCACCCGGTTCGGCTCCAGACCCTCGATGCAGAACTCGCGGAACGTCCGGCAGACATCGGCGAGGAGTCCCGCGGAATGCAGCAGGTTCCGAATCATCACCGGCTTGAAGACGTTCAGTTCGAGGGAGCCCTGCGATCCCGCGATCTTGATCGCCGTGTCGTTCCCGAACACCTGTGTCGCAACCATCGTCACGGCTTCGCTCTGGGTCGGGTTCACCTTGCCCGGCATGATCGAGGAGCCGGGCTCGTTCTCGGGGAGGACGAGCTCGCCGATCCCGGCGCGCGGCCCGGAGCCGAGCAGGCGGATGTCGTTCGCGATCTTCGTCAGCGATGCCGCGAGGGTCGCCAGCGCGCCGCTCGCGTGGACGATCGCGTCGTTGGCGGCGAGCGCTCCGAACAGGTTGGGGGCACGGACGAACGGCAGGCCGGTGAGGTCGGCGAGCCTGGCCGCGCACGCGTCGCCGAACCCGTCCGGCGCGTTGAGGCCGGTGCCGACGGCGGTCGCGCCGATCGCGAGCTCGTAGAGGTGGGGGAGCGTCTGCTCGATCCGCTCGACGTCGTCGTCGAGCTGGGCGACGTAGCCGGAGAACTCCTGCCCGAGGGTGAGCGGGACCGCGTCCTGGAGATGGGTCCGGCCGATCTTCACGATGTCGGCCCAGGCGGTGGCCTTGGCATCGAGCGCGTCGCGCAGCGCACGGACAGACGGCAGGAGCCGCTCGGCGAGCTGCGTCGCGGTGGCGATGTGCATCGCGGTCGGGAACGTGTCGTTCGAGGACTGCGAGAGGTTGACGTGGTCGTTCGGATGCACGGGAGCCTTGGAGCCGAGGTCGCCCCCCGCGATCTCGATCGCCCGGTTCGAGATGACCTCGTTCACGTTCATGTTGGTCTGGGTGCCCGACCCCGTTTGCCACACGTAGAGAGGGAAATGGTCGTCGAGGGCGCCGTCGAGGATCTGGTCGGCGGCCGCCACGATCAGGTCCGCGAGCGACCGGTCCAGCAGGCCGCAATCCGCGTTCTCCATCGCGGCCGCCTTCTTGAGGAGGGCGAGGGCGCGGATGACCTCCATCGGCATCCGATCGGCCGCGGGGTGACCGATCGAGAAATGGTGCAAGGACCGCTGCGTCTGCGCGCCCCAGTAGCGGTCGGCCGGGACCTCGATCGGCCCGAAGGAGTCGGTCTCGGTGCGGGACTCGGTCATCGCCTGTCGGGAACCTCCAGGCGACATCCTCCCATGTCGGTGGGCGGGGAAGCGGTGGGGGCGGCCCGTTCCGGGCCGCCCCCACGCTCGCTGCGTCAGGCGGCGGCTGCTTCGCCGCCCCCTGGCTGGGTGACGCCGTTCACGCTGAGCGTGTACGGCGCGTACTGCGTCACGAGCTGCGTACCGTCGTGATAGGTGACGATCGCCGCGACGACGTCCGCAGACGTGCCGATCGCTTCGGCGACGGCCGCCCCTTCCAGCGTCCCGTGGAACGTCGCATCCAGCGGGAGGTTGAAGAGGTAGGCGGTGCCACCGCCCGCCGAGTCGTAGGCCACCAGCTGCACGGTGTAGCTCTCGACCTCGACGGGGTTGAACTCGGTGGCCGACATCCAAGCGTCGAGGTCGTCACCCTCGGACACCGTGATGCCGTCGATGGCCACGTTGTCGACCCAGAACCCGTCGAAGTGGACGCCTCCGTCATTGAACACGCGGAAGGCGAGCCCGACGTTGGTCATGCCCGCGAACGCGGACAGGTCGCAGGTCTGCGGCGCGAACACGGGCGGGTCGTTCTCGCCGTTGAACCCCTGGCCGAAGCCGGGACCCACGTTCCCGAGCGCTGGATCGGTGTCGTCTACCGTGTCCGAGCACCCGAGGCTCGTGTAGGTCTCGCCTCCGTCCGTCGTGATCTGGGCGTACCCGAAGTCGAACGTCGCCTCCAGGTCCCAGGCCGCGTCGAACGTCAACGCGGGCGAACCCGCCGGGATGTCGACCGTGCGGACGATCACCTCGTTCAGGTTGTCCCCCACCGGAGAGTGCAACGCGGGGCCATCCGCGCCGCTCGGCGGCGCGTCGTCCAC
The DNA here is from genome assembly GCA_035249665.1 of Actinomycetota bacterium. GTDB lineage: Bacteria > Actinomycetota > UBA4738 > UBA4738 > HRBIN12 > JAJNBA01. The sequence goes on from DATFGG010000253.1 coordinate 3,974, forward strand.
GGTCCACGTCTTCGGCAGCGGCGGGAGCGCGGACACGCCCTGGAATTCGACGGACGTGACGTCGCCGGCGCTCAGGAACACGCCTCCGTCGCCCATCAGTCGGACGAAGTCCCCGCCGTTCGGCGGGGCCCCGGGCGTGTCGTACGCGTCGTTCTCCGGCGCGCCCGTCTCCCAGTTGATCGCCGCCTGGAGCCGCTCGACCGTGTAGGTCTCGGCGTCGCCGCCGTTGAGCGTGGCGCCGCCGTCGAGCTGGGCATCCAAGGCCACGGTCGCCTGCCAGATGTCGATCGTCTCCGACACCGTCACACCGGGGTCGACCTCGTCGAGCACTGCCTGGATCGCGTCGAAGCCCTGGTTGTCGGCGTCGTTGTGGAGCGTCGTGTAGACCTCCTCACCGTACGTGTCGCCCAGCCACAGCAGGTAGCTGTAGGCCGCGCCGTAGTCGCAGAGGATCTCCTGTTCGTGGTCGAAGTTCTGGTCGCCCCACACGTTCAGAGAGTTCTCCGGACCACCCGGTCTCGGGTTGGGGTTCGCGTCGGTCTGGACCGCGTTGTTCCCGAGGAAGCACTGGATGTGGGAGTCGAAGTGCACATCGGTGATCGGCGCGGCGGGGTCGCCGTAGCCGGTCAGCGCGATCGCGATATCCGCGAGTCCCTCGTTGATCCAGGTCACCTCAGGGGGGTCCACGTACGAGAGGAGCAGGTGCTGGTACTCGTGCGCGAAGACGCCCTCGTACAGGGCGGGCCGCGCCGGGGCGCTCGCACACGGGTCACCGGGCACCGGGTCGTTCGGCGGGTTCAGGCCCGTGCGGTGGAGCCAATCGAACCCGTCGATCGACATCACGTTGCGGTTGAAGAACCCGTTCAGTCCCGAGGAGAAGAATCCCGCGATGTAGGAGAACTCCTGCGTGTTGTTCAGGTCGTAGAAGTTGTCGTCGCGGACGTTGTCGATCAAAACGACGATGTCGTCCCCGTCCCCGGCGTAGTAGTCGGCCGGGAGACCGAGCGCTTCGGTCGCGGGCGCGTCCGAGCCGTCACGATCGGGCGGAGTGCTGAAGACCTCGGACTCGATGGGATGGATCGTGTTGTCGAACTGGTCGATGAAGTACTCGACCTGGTCCTGCGTGATCTTCGTCCGATCGCCGTTGCGGCAGTCGTCGGCCTGGAAGTTCAGGTTGGACGACTGGACCCCGTTGAACTTCCGGTTGCCGGTCGCCGTCCAGACCTCGATGTGTTCGCCCACGCCACGGAGCTGATAGTTCTTCGTGTAGAAGGCGCCGGCGACATCGTCGAGGCCCAGCCACGTGCGGACCTCACCCCGGCGGATCTTCGCGTTCTGGGTGAGAGCCTGGCCGCCTCCCAGCTTGATCGGCGCCCGGACGTCCGCGGGTACCTGTCGGACGTCGGACGAAGCACCTCGTTCCCGGGCTGCCGTCGCCGGCTTGGCGATGCTCGTGCCGGCGGCCGGGACGGCCAGCGCGGCGAGTGAAACGACGAGCGCTGCGATGAGGGTTCTCCTCATGCAACCTCCTCTCATCTGGTCCC
>DATFGG010000254.1:0-4928 GCA_035249665.1 Actinomycetota bacterium
CGGGTCGCCGCTGCGATCGAGGAGGCCGAACCCGACGTGATCGCGATCGACGGGCCCCCCGGGTGGGCCGCCGACGGGCGGTCCCGGCTCACCGAGCGCCTCCTCGCCGAGCGGAACATCCGCACGTTCGCGACGCCCAGCCGATCACGAGGGAGCGGCAACCCGTTCTACGACTGGATGGAGGTGGGGTTCCGGGTGTTCCGCGCGGCCGCGCGGGCGGGGTTCCCCAGGTACGCGGCGGGCGAGCCTCTGGGAACGGCGATGGAAGTCTTCCCGCACGCGAGCGCCACGGTACTGCGTGGGTTCCTGCGGCCGAAGGGGATCGGGAAGAAGGCGTGGCGCGAAGGGGTCCTCGTCGCACAGGGCGTCCGGACGGACCAGCTCGTCTCGATCGACCTGATCGACGCCGGCCTGTGCGCCCTGACCGGGCTCTTCGCCTTGCAGGGCAAACACTTCGCGCCGGGCGATCCCAAGGAGGGTGTGATCGTCCTGCCCGTGCACACGCTCCCCGCGGCGCCGTTCGCGCCGTTCCGCCAGGACACGTCGACGGCCGATGCGGCGGAGACTTCGGCTCTGTTCCGCTACTGCGCGTGTGGCACGCCCGGGTGCCAGGAGCTCACGCGTGCCGAGTTCGCGCCAGGTCACGACGCCAAGCGCAAGTCCATGCTGTGGCGTCTCGCCCGCGACGGGCGAGACGCCATCGATGAGTTGAGGAGACGAGGATGGAAGGTGCCTCCAGAGATCGGGTGAACGGAGACCGGATGAGGTTCGAGACCGCGTCGATCCACGTCGGCCAGGATCCCGATGAGCCGTACGGCTCGGTGAACGTCCCGATCTACCAGACGTCCACGTACGCGCAGCCGTCGGTCGGCAAGCCCAAGGTGTTCGACTACGCGCGTGGGGGCAACCCCACGAGGGAGGCGTTCCAGACGGCGCTCGCCTCCCTCGAGGATGGTGAGCGCGCCTTCGCGTTCGGGAGCGGGATGGCGGCGGAGACCACGTTGCTGCTCTCCTTGCGTCCCGGCGACCACGTCGTGCTTCCGGACGACGTCTACGGCGGTACCTACCGGCTCGTGTCCGCGGTGCTCGAACCCTGGGGACTGTCGTACTCCATCGTCGACCTCACCGACCTCGAGGACCTGCGAGAGGCGATCCGCGAGGAGACCCGCGTCGTCTGGCTCGAGACTCCGTCGAACCCGATGCTCCGGATCGTCGACGTGGCGGCCGTCGCGGAGATCGCCCACGAGGGCGGCGCCCGGGTCGTCGTCGACAACACGTTCGCGACCCCCGCCTTGCAGCGGCCGCTCGAGCTCGGAGCCGACGCCGTCGTCCACAGCGTCACGAAGTACATCGGTGGTCATTCCGATCTGATCGGAGGCGCCGTCGTCACGAGCGACGCCGAGTGGATCGAACGGCTCGGGTTCCTGACGAACGCGGTCGGCGCCGTCCCGGGGCCGATGGACTGCTACCTGGGCCTCCGCGGGTTGAAGACGCTCGCGCTCCGGATGGAGAAGCACTCGGAGAACGCCGCGGCGATCGCTTCGTGGCTCTCCGGCGATCCGAGGGTGCAGCGCGTGTACTTCCCGGGGCTCCCCGATCATCCCGGCCACGATGTAGCGAGCCGGCAGATGTCGGCGTTCGGGGGGATCGTGTCCTTCGACGCCGCGTCCGCTGAGGAGGCGATCGCGATCGCGGAGCGGACCGAGCTGTTCTTCCTCGCCGAGTCCCTCGGCGGTGTGGAGTCGCTGATCGAGGTCCCCGGCCCGATGACGCACGCGAGCGTCGCCGGATCGCCCTGCGAGGTGCCGGCGCAGCTGGTTCGCCTGTCCGTCGGGTTGGAGCACGCCGACGACCTGCTCGCGGACCTCGATCGCGCGCTCGGATGACCAGCGACGCGCCCTAGGAACGGAGGACGATCTCGTCCCCGCCCGGCGCCCTGAGCGCCACCGCGCGGACGCGCCGATCACCGCCGTCGTCCACCACGCGGATCGGCGCGTCCGCGCCCCCGAGCCACTCGCTCAACCGCTCCACGTCCCCACCGACCTCGGCCCACGAGATCCGCTCCGCCGCGATGCGATGCTCGGCGGGCGCAGCGCCTGGATGGAGCGCCGCGGGCACGTCCCAGGAGATGAAGAACGGCAGCCAGAGGTCGGGACCACGCTCCTCGATCCCTGCGCCGCGCCACCGCACCTCGGTGCCGTCGGGGCGGGTCCGTGAGCCCGGCTGCACCGCGAGCCCGAGCCGCCCGGCCGTCGCCTCGATGTCGTCGTCGGCGAGACAGATCGAGAACCACCGGTCGCCGTCGGCGGAGAGCTCGAGCAGCGTCCGACCGAGGACCGTCCCAGTGCCCACGTCCTCGTCGACGACGCCGAGGAGCTCCAGGTAGTCGTCGCCGAGCGGGGCGATCATGTTCGCCGTCCCCCACTGGGGATGCCGCCCGCCCGGCGCGAACCGGAGCCCGTGTTCCTCCCGCAGGCGCCTCGCCGACGCATCGAGGTCTCGGACGGCCAGCACAGCGTGGTCGATCCGGAACGACCGCGGTTCGCTCACCCTCGGCTCGCTACTTGGCCACCTGTCGCTTCAGGTAGGCGACCATGGACACGCCTCCCGCAGGCGTCTGCTGCTGCAGGATCGTCACGAGCTCCCAGCCGTCCTCCCCGAAGCTGTTGAGGATCTCGCCCGGGTTGTGCTCGAGCAACGGCGCCACGAAGTACTCCCACGTCATCGGTCGGTTCCTCCCTGTCCGTCTTGCATCTCCTTGGCTTCCCCCTCGGCCGCCATCAGCCGTTGTCGCGTCTTCTTGATGCAGACCCCCATGATCACGTCGAGACCGCCCTCCTGGGCGATCCGTGCGGCCTCCTCGCTCACGATGCCCTCCTGCAGCCAGAGGAGGCGAGCCCCGACCTTCACGGCGTCCCGCGCCACGTCCGGCGTGTGTTCCGGCCGGCGGAACACGTCGACGACGTCGACCCGGATGTCGTCGGGGATGTCGAGGAGCGACGGGTACGCGCGCTCCCCGAGCACCTCCGTCTCGTTCGGGTTGATCGGGATGATCCGGTACCCGTGGTCCTGGAGGTAGGACGCCACCTCGTGCGAGGGACGCCACTCCTTCGAAGAGATCCCCACGACGGCGATCACGCGCGCTTCGCCGAGGAGGGATCTGAGCTCGTTCCGCCGGGCGATCAGTTCAGCGTCCACGGCGCCTCCGCTCGCAAGATCTCGAGGAAGGAATGCACCATCAGCCCGGTCGCGCCCCAGACCGTGTGCCCTTCGAGGGGATACGACCACCCGTGCCACCTGCTCCCGTCCGCGCGCGGGAGCTCCATCGGCTCCTCGTGCGAGGCCAGTCGCGCGAGCGGCACACGCAGGATCTCCTTGATCTCCGCCTCCGCCGGGAACAGGTCCGGCGGCAGGTGCAGCAATCCCACGAAGGGGATCACCAGGATCGCCGACACGTACGTGTGCACCGGAGGGAGGGCGCCCACCAGTCGCGGCAGCGTGGGGTCGAGCCCGATCTCCTCGAACGCCTCCCGTCGAGCGGCATCGGCGGGCGATTCTCCCTCGTCCACGAGCCCGCCGGGGAACGAGACCTCACCCGCGTGGCGCGACAGCGTGTCCGAACGCACCGTGAAGATCAGCGACGGCTCGGGGGTTTCGACGAGGGGGGCCAGGACGGCGGCGAGACGGTCCCCGGACGCGGGTGCGTGCGTCGGTGTCTGCTCCAGCGCGGAGCGGAGGGTCTCCTGCAGTGAGGGCGCGTGTACCATCCGCAGCCATGGTAGGCGAGGACGTCGCGGGACCCTCGTCCTCCGTAGCCGCAGCGGCCGCCGCCGTCGATCCCGATGAGGTCCTTCGGCACGCCCGCGCCCTGCTCGCGGCCCCATCCGAGAACCCCGGCGGGACCGAGCACCTGGTGGCCGAGGTCGCCACCGAGATCCTCACGGTCCTCGGAGCGGAGATCCGGCTCGTGCGCTCCGAGGAGGGCCGGCCCAGCGTCGTGGCCCGCTTCGGGTCGGGCGCGAGACCCCGCCTGGCGTGGAACGGCCATCTCGACACCGTCCCCACCGGAGACCCGTCGAGCTGGTCGAGCGGCCCCTTCGACGGCGAGGTCGTCCACGGGAGGCTCGTGGGGCGCGGCGCCTGCGACATGAAGGGGCCGATCGCGTCGGCGATCGGCGCGATCGCGGCGATCCGCCGCGCCGGGATCGGGCTGGCGGGGACGTTGGAGCTCCATCTGGTCGCCGACGAGGAACACGCCGGGGTCCATGGCACCCGCGTCCTCCGTGACCAGGGTCTGCTCGACCAGGACGCCGCGATCGTCGGGGAGCCCACAGAGATGGAGATCGCACTGGCCGAGCGCGGCGGCGCCTGGGTCACGGCCGTCGCGCACGGGAAAGCCGCCCATGGGTCCCAGCCGCACCGCGGGGTGAACGCGATCCTCGCGATGTCGCGGTTCCTGCTCCGCCTCCCCGAGGTCCTCCCCGAACTCATCCATCCCCTGGTCGGTGCCCCCACGGTCAACGTTGCGATGGTCGCCGGCGGAAACGCCCCCAACGTCGTCCCCGATCGCTGCGAGGTGGAGATCGATCGTCGGATCGTGCCCGGTGAGAACGACCCCGGCGCGGTCCTCGCCCCCTTCCACCGGCTGGTCGCCGACCTCGTCGCGGAGCAGCGGGACACGAACATCGAGATCACCCTGCGGGAGTGGACCGAGGCGGCCGAGACCACGGGGGACTCCGCGATCGCAGCGATCGTCCGCGACGCGATCGCCGCCGATACCGGCGCAGCGCCGCCGTTCGTCGGCTTCACCGGGATCACCGATGCCCGCTTCTACATCAACGACGCGAGGATCCCCACCGTGATCGCGGGACCGGGGTCGCTGTCCGTCGCGCACACGGCGGACGAGTCGATCGGCGTCGAGGAGATGG
>DATFGG010000255.1:0-5194 GCA_035249665.1 Actinomycetota bacterium
GAGCGATGCCCCGCGGCCGCGCGCCGGCCCATCAGCTCGCGCTCATCAACCGACGAACGGCTCGAAGCCGACGACCACGTACCGGAAGCTCCCCCCGGGCGCCTGCACGAGCACCTCCTGGTCCTTCGACGCGCCCATCAGCGCGGTGCCGAGCGGAGACGACGTGGTGACCGTCCGGGCACCGGGAGCCTTCTCTTCGCCATGCTCCGCCAAGAGGTAGGTCTCCTCGTCGTCCCCGTCGTCGAGCGAGCGCACCGTCACCAGCATGTGCGGCATGATCGCGTCGGCCGCTATCGGCGCCTCGATGATCTCCGGATCGCGGAGCGCCTCCTGCAACCGACGGATCTGCGACTCCATCAGGCCCTGCGCGTCCTTCGCGGCGTCGTACTCGGCATTCTCTTTGATGTCGCCGTGCTCGCGCGCGACCTTGAGACGCTCCGCCATCCGGTCACGCCCGTTCGTCAACAGCTCGTTCAGCTCGGTCCTTAGCCGCTTGTAGGCCTCGAGCGTGAGCGACGCCGTCGGCTCCTGGCCTGGCTTGCGTTCCGGGCGAGCCTTCAGTTCCTCTGGCAGTTCGGGCATGGAACCGAGTCTACTGAAGGCCCCGCCGCCCCCTCCCGTGGCCCGGGCCGGCGATATCCTCGGCCGCAGCGAAGGCCGGAAAGGACAGGGAGGCACCGATGGGGCGACTGGACGGCAAGGTCGCGTTGATCACCGGAGGGGCGAGCGGCATGGGCATGATCGCGTCCCAGCTGTTCGCGTCCGAGGGAGCACGGGTGGTCCTCACGGACGTGACCGACGACGCAGGCGAACACGTCGCCGAAGGCATCCGCTCGGACGGAGGCGACGCAATCTATGTCCACGCGGACGTCTCCCGCGAGGAGGACGCGCAGGCGATGGTGGCGCGGGCCGTCGATTCGTACGGGGGTCTCACGGTCCTCTACAACAACGCGGGGGTGATGCTCGGCGACGACGGCTCGGTCCATTCGACCGACGAGTCCATCTGGGACACGACCCTTGCCGTCAACGTGAAAGGGGTCGCGCACGGTTGCAAGTACGGCATCCCCGCGATGATCGACTCCGGAGGTGGTTCGATCATCAATGTCGCCTCCTTCGTCGCCTGGATGGGAGCCGCCACCTCGCAGACTGCGTACACCGCCTCGAAAGGAGCGGTGCTCGCGATGACGCGAGAGATCGCGGTCGAGTACGCGAGGAAGGGCGTGCGCTGCAACGCCTTGTGTCCCGGCCCGATCGACACTCCGCTGCTGGCCGAGCTGCTTTCCGATCCAAAGCGGCGCCAGCGCCGTTTCGTCCACATCCCGATGGGCCGTCTGGGACGCGCGGAGGAGCTCGCGAACGCAGCCCTCTTCCTCGCGAGCGACGACTCCAGCTACATGACTGGCACGTCGCTGGTCATCGACGGTGGGATCACTGCCGCGTACGTCACGCCGGAAGATTGACGCCTCCGGGTATCTCGGTCGTACTCCGGCGAGGGTAGCCTGCAACGAGATGTCCTTCGCGTACGTCGCAGTTGGGGTTCCACACCGGTTCATAGGGGACGGCTGGGACCTCGCTCCGCTCGTGCTCGCCATCGCGCTCGTCGTCCTCCTCCGGTTCGCCAGATTCCCTCTTCGGGCTCCTGCGCTGATCGGAGCGGTCCTGGGCGGACTCCTCCTCGACCTCCTGACGGACTCGTTCGACGTGTCCGTCGCGATGGCTATCGCGGTCCTCGTCCTCGCGTTCACGATCGTTGCGCTGGCGCGCATTCCCGGCGGCTGACGTGCACCTGACCAGGGTTTGACAGGTTCGACGGCCTGTGGCTCCATACCGCACGGAGCCGCGTCGCTCCGGCTCCGAGGGAGGGAGCGCGATGTCCGAACGGAAGATTGGTTCCGTCAGGTATACGGAGGTCGGCGAGGAGTACTTCGAGAAGCGAGGCCTCCGACGTCACGCCGGCGTCTGGTCCCTCTGGGCGCTGGGCGTGGGTGCCGTGATCTCCGGGGATTTCTACGGGTGGAACTTCGGGCTCTCGACCGCCGGCTGGGGAGGGCTGCTGATCGCGACGATCGTCATCGCGATCATGTACTACGGGCTCTGCTACAGCATCGCCGAGATGTCCCCCGCCCTCCCGCACACGGGTGGCGCGTACTCGTTCGCGCGATCCGCGATGGGCCCGTGGGGCGGGTTCCTCACCGGTCTCGCCGAGAACATGGAGTACGTGATCACACCCGCCGTGGTCGTGGGTGCGATGGGTCTGCTGATGCAGTCGCTCGTCGTGTCGATCTTCGATGTCGTCGGCGATCCATGGTGGAACAGCGAACCGGTCTGGTGGGCCGTGTTCTACGTGATCTTCGTGTGGATCAACGTGATCGGCATCGAGGCGACGATGCGGTTCACCATTGCCATCACCGTCCTGGCCCTAGGCGTCCTCGCGATCTTCTACGTGTCCGCCCTCGTCAGCGGTGATTTCGACCCCGCCCTCTGGTTCAACATCCCGAAGGACTGGGACAAGGAGACCACCTCCGCGTTGCTGCAGAACGGCGGCGGACCGTTCCTGCCGTTCGGGATCTCGGGGATCTTCCAAGCCCTCCCGTTCGCGATCTGGTTCTACCTGGCCATCGAAGAGATCCCGCTCGCGGCCGAGGAGTCGATGGATCCCAGGCGTGACGTTCCGAAGGGGACGCTCTGGGGGATGCACACCCTGGTCATCACGGGTGCCCTCATCTTCCTCCTGAACAGCGGCGTCAACGGCGGCGCCGGAGTCATCGGGATCTCGGGGACTCCTCTGTTCGACGGGTTCATCGGCATCTTCGGAGAGGGGTTCGCGGCCGAGATCTTGGCGCTCTTCGGCCTGATCGGGCTCATCGCGAGCTTCTTCACGATCATCTATGCATACGGGCGGAACACATATTCGCTCTCACGCGCCGGCTACTTCCCGAAGTTCCTGTCGGTCACGCACGGTGAGCGCAAGACACCGCACGTCGCCTTGATCGCCGGCGCGGTCGCCGGGTACCTCGTCGCACTCATCGTCTGGTACCTCAGCCGGCGGGAAGGAACGGCGGCGGCGCAGGTCGTCGCGGCCCTGCTCTACATGGCGGTGTTCGGCGCCGTGATCTCCTACGCGATGCAATGCCTGTCGTTCATCATGCTGCGGCAGCGGCTGCCGAACATCGAGCGACCGTACCGCAGCAGGTGGGGGATCCCCGGCGCAGCGATCGGGGGCATCATCGCGGTCGTCTCGCTCCTCACGATGTTCACGAACGACGACTACCGACCGGGTCTCTACGGCGTGGCGGCCTACTACGTCCTGGGCGTCATCTACTTCGCCGTCGCGGGGCGGCATCGCCTGGTGCTGTCGCCGGAGGAGGAGTTCGCGCTCACGCAGGGTGAGAAGGGCGTCCCACAAGCCACATACGACACGAGCGCGGCGACGCAGGAGGCGATCCTGCGCGGAGAGACCGGGACGGCGACGTCCCCAGACATGCCGACGACGCCGCCCCCGCCCCCACCGATGGAGTGATCAGGGAAAGACTCGGTTCACGAGGGGCGGCGGGCGCCATGCCCGCCGCCCCTCCTCATCTCCGGGAGGCAAAGTGCAACAGCAGGGCATGATCGACGCGAAGCAACTCGAGGAGCTCGCCGACGCCGGCGAGATCGACACCGTCCTGTGCATGTTCACGGACTTCCAGGGGCGGTTCGTGGGCAAGCGGATCCTGCCGCACTTCTTCCTCGACGATGTCATGGGCGAGGAGGGCCTCCACGCCTGCCTGTACCTGATCGCGATCGACATGGAGATGGAGCCGCTGCCCGGCTTCGAGTACGCGAGCTGGGAGACAGGCTACGGCGACTTCAAGATGATCCCGGACATGTCGACGCTGCGCCTCGTGCCGTGGCTCGAGAAGACCGCGATGGTGATCTGCGACGTGGCCGACGAGCACACCGGTGAGCTGGTGGAGGTCGCGCCGCGGACGATCCTCAAACGCCAGGTGGAACGGGCCAAGGCAGCCGGCTTCACGTTCAAGACCGGGTCGGAGCTCGAGTTCTATCTGTTCAAGGAGTCCTACGACGAGGCGGCGCAGAAGCGGTACCAGGACCTACAGCCCAGCTCGCCGTACATCATGGACTACCACATGCTTCAGACCACCAAGGACGAGTGGATCATCCGTCAGATCCGCAACCAGATGTACGGCGCCGGGATCCCGATCGAGTTCTCGAAGGGCGAGTTCGGCAAGGGCCAGCACGAGATCAACATCACGTATGCGGATGCCCTCGCGACGGCCGACTACCACGCGATCTACAAGCACGGCGTGAAGGAGATCGCCGCGCTGAACGGCGCCGCGATCACGTTCATGGCGAAGTGGACGATGGCCGAGGCCGGCTCGTCGTGCCACATGCACGCGAGCGTCTGGAACGAGGACGGGAGCGAGTCGCTGATGTGGAGCGACGACGACCCGAACCACATGTCGGAGACGTGCGGCAACTTCCTCGGCGGGTGGATGTCGACGGCGCGCGAGATGGCGTGGATGTACGCCCCGTTCGTGAACTCGTACAAGCGCTACCAGCTCGGGTCCTGGGCGCCGACGGCGATCCTGTGGAGCCACGACAACCGAACGTGCGGGTTCCGCGTGGTCGGCGAGCACAACGGGTACCGCGTGGAATCGCGCATCCCCGGTGGAGATGTGAACCCCTATCTGGGGTACGCGGCGACGATCGCGAGCGGCCTCCACGGGATCGCGAACAAGGTCGAGTGCCCGCCACTCTTCGAGGGGAACGCCTACGAGTCGAAGGACGCGGCACGCGTGCCCTCGTCGCTCCACGAGGCGATCGACGAGATGGAGCGCTCCGAGGTGATGCGGGAGGCGTTCGGCGATTTCGCCTTCGGCCACCTGCTGAACATGGCTCGCCAGGAGCAGATCATCTTCGACAACCAGACCGTGACCGACTGGGAGCTCGCCCGCTACTTCGAACGCGGCTGACGCTTGCCGGCGCCGGTCCGCGGGTACGGGTCGGGCATGAAGAGAGCCACCTTGATCCTGATGTGCCTGCTGCTGTCCGCGTGCTTCTCCGAGAGTGGCCTCACGGACGAGTTCCGGGATGCCAGCCGCGCGATCGACGATCTCGTCGAAGCGATCGAGGACGAGGGGCCGGTCCGCGAGGCCGTCGCCCGGGTCCGCGACACCGTCGACGAGGCGGA
>DATFGG010000256.1:0-5399 GCA_035249665.1 Actinomycetota bacterium
TGGCAGGTCGTAGGCACCGAAGGCGAAGCTCTTTCCGCCGTGATGGCGCGAGGTTTCGACCCGTTGACGAATGTGGTCCTCGAGCATCCTCCGACGTTCGGTCCGCCCGGATCCACAGCAGTGCCCGGCTCCGGTTCGGTCACGTATCAGCCCCTGGGCCTTCAGTCCGCTCGGATCACCGTGGCGACACCCACGTCGGCCATCGTGATCGTCCGGAACCCGTACGACGAGAACTGGAAGGCCTCGGTCGACGGGAAGCCGGTTGCGGTCCTGGCGGCCGACTACATGGTGCAGGGGATCCCGGTGGCTCGGGGCGAACACACGATCGTGCTCTCGTACGAGGACCCGACCATCGGCTACGGGCTCGCAGGAACGGGAGCGTCGATCTGCCTCCTCCTCGGGTTCGCGATCGGGCTCACGATCAAGGGCCGTCGGAAGGAACGGACCTTCCTGGCATGAGGAACGAGCGAGGTACTTCCGTGCACGATGAAGGAATCACGAGTCGCCGCGCGAGCGCCGATGGACGCGCCTCGGCTCAGCCACGCGGACTCTTTCGCCGCGCCGTTGTGATGCTGGCCGGGCCAGTTTCGATCATCGCCTCAGTGCTTTTCGTGCTCCGCGATTTCGCCTTCCGGGGACTCATCAGCTCTCAACAGGTTGACGTACTGGGGATGTTCCTTCCGACCCATTGCGTGCTTGGACGTAGTCTCGCGAGCGGTCACATCCCGGACTGGAACGCCGCGGTGATGACCGGTGCCCCCTTCGCGGCCGACCCGCAGTCTGGGTGGGGCTACGTCCTCCCGATGCTCCTGTACTCCACGATGGAGTGCGACGCGGCCATCCGGTGGTTCGTCGTTGCACAGCCCCTGATCGGGGGGCTTGGGCTGTATGCGTTCCTCCGCAGCGAGGGCCTCGCTCGGCTGCCCGCGACACTGGGCGGTCTCGCGATGGCCCTGGGTATCGTCCAAGCGAAGATCGCTCTCGCGCTGCCCCTCTCGGGAGCGCTCGCGTGGACCGCCGTCCTCCTGGCCGGCGCCTCGCGCCTTATGCGCGCTCGCTCGTGGTCCGGACGTGTCGCCTGGGTGACGCTGACCGCGGTCGTGTGGGGTCAGGTCGCCTCGGCGCACTTCAGCAACGGGCAACTGATCGGAACGGCCGCTCTCGTCGTCTACCTCTTCGCAGCGACGCTCCGCCGGATCCGGGCCCGGCAGCTTCGATGGACCACGTCTGGAGCGGTCGCTGGCCTGCTGGTATCGGGCCTTGTCGTCATCAACTTGGCGATACTCGTACCCCGAGTCGAATACCTCCCCAGAACGACCCTCTCGGCCGGCTACCCCCGACTCGTCCAACTCGACCGAGCGGCTGCAGGAGGAGAGAACCCTGATCGCGAGGGGCGCGCCATGCCGGCCACATGGCCCCTCAAGTTCACGACCGCCCCCGGTGCCTTCTTCGGAGCGACCGTCCTCGTCCTCGCCTTCGCCGCGTTGTGGTCGCGCACGCGTCGGGCACTCGCGATCGCATTCATCGTCTCCCTCGCGGCGTCGTGGATCTTGAGCACACAGGCCGTGGTCGATGTGCTCTCGCCCGTTTTGGACCCGGTTCCGTTCGCCGATCAGCTCTATTCCCACCAACCGTGGAGGTTCGGCATCGCCTTCTTCCTGCTCGTTCCCATCCTCGCTGCGATCGGGCTCGAAACCTGGCTCGGTGAGGCGAGCCTGGCTCGTCGCGCGGCCATGATGTCGCCGGGAGTGGTCGTGTGGGGATTCCTGCCGGTCGCGGTGGGGGTCCCCGCCGCACTCCTCGGAAGGTTCTTCGTCGGGGCGCTTGTGGGCGCGATCGTGCTTCTCCTCGCGTCCGTCCGCCCAAGCCTCGCGGTGGTCGTGCCGCCGGTCGTCGCGATAGAGCTGACCGCGAGTGCGCTGGCGGGGCAGGTGTTGGTGTCGGCCGAGCCACTGCGACCGAGTTACTACCACGTGGGTCCAAGTCTCCCGAGCGGGTTCGTGCCGTTGCTGCGGCCGATGATCGACGCGGCTGCCTACGTTGCAGAGGAGCCTTTCGTCCGACAGATCGCCGCGGAGGGTGGCCGTTACCTGACGTACGGCGTGTACCACCCCGTACAGACGCCAGCGGACTGGCCGGCTCTCGCCGACCAGCGAGGGATGCTCTTCGGCGTCGAGGACGCTCAGACCTACAACCCGACCCAACCGTTCGGATACTGGCTCTTCGTCCGATCGGTGAACTCACATGCGCCGACACCCGAACCGATCAACTACAACCTCTCCTACTTCGTTCATCCGACGCCGGCGACGATGGACCTTCTGGGTGTGGGCTGGGTGATCGCGAGAAGTGACGCCCGCCCCGAAGAGGGCTGGGAGCGCGTCTCGCGCGACGGCGCCTGGACGCTGTACCGACGGGAGCCCGCTGGGCCTCGCGCGACGGCATTCCCATCGTGGACCGTGACGAGTTCGCCGGAGGTCGCTCTCCGCGGTGTGACCGCACCCGGCTCCGACCCAAGGACATTGATCGTCTCGGGGGAGGACCCTGGGGTCTCGTCGGGCGCCGGCCCGGGAGAGCCGGTCCCCGCCTCGTACCGGGCGCTCGGGCCCGGTCACTCCCTCGTCACCGTATCGACGCCGGCTCCAGCGATGCTGCTGGTTCGCAACACGTACGACCCGCATTGGCACGCCACCGTGGATGGTCGCTCCGCACCAGTCCTCATCGGTGATGGCTTCCTGCAAGCGATCCCCGTCCCGGCAGGCACTCACACCATCGATCTCCGGTACGACGACCCATGGATCGGCATCGGGCTTGCCGGATCTGGGTTCGCCCTCATGATGTTCCTCGGGGCCGCGCTTCTTCTGGCGGCGCGGGAGCGCAGCCGCTTGCCCTCGAACCACCAGCACGAGCAGCGGCGGCTGCTGTCACCTGAGATCGAGGGCGGCTGAACGGGACATGTGCGAGACGCAGCGAAGGCGCGCGCCGAACATGCTGCCCTGGGAGAATCCACCGATCGTCAGGGAGGCGCCGATACCACCGGTACAATCCGCACTGGTCTTCACAACCATCCGAAAGGAACAACGACATGCGCATCCTGATCCTGGGCGGTGACGGGTACCTCGGGTGGCCGACCGCGATGCGATTCTCCGACGCTGGGCACGAGGTGCACGTCGTCGACAATTACCTCCGGCGCCGCGCGCACGAAGAGGTCGGTACGGACACCCTCGTCCCGATCCTCGGCTCGCTCCCCGAACGCGCCGCCGCCTGGAAGGAGGTCTCCGGCGGAGAGATCGGCGTCACCGAGGGCGACCTCGTCGACTGGGATCTGACCGCCGACCTCTTCCGCTCCTTCCGTCCCGAAGCGATCATCCACTACGGTGAGCAGCCGTCCGCCCCCTACTCGATGCGCGACCGCGACCACGCCGTCTTCACGCAGCACAACAACGTCGTGAACACCCTCAACGTCCTGTGGGCGATGCGCGAGTTCGCTCCCGATTCCCATCTGGTGAAGCTGGGCACGATGGGCGAGTACGGAACACCGAACATCGACATCGAGGAGGGCTACCTCGACATCGAGCACAACGGACGGAAGGAGACGATCCTCTACCCGAAGCTGCCGGGCAGCCTGTATCACCTCTCGAAGGTGCACGACTCGAACAACATCCACTTCGCGTGCCGGATGTGGGGGATCCGCGCCACGGACCTCAACCAGGGCGTCGTGTACGGGATCGAGACGGAGCAGACGAAGCTCGATGATCGCCTGGCCACGCGGTTCGACTACGACGACGTGTTCGGCACGGCGCTGAACCGCTTCTGTGTGCAGGCGATGATCGGGCACCCGCTCACGGTCTACGGCAAGGGAGGGCAGACGCGTGGCTACCTCAACATCCTCGACACCCTGCAGTGTGTCGAACTGGCGGTGCTGCACCCCGCCGACCGCAGCGAGTTCCGGGTGTTCAACCAGTTCACCGAGCAGTTCTCCGTCGTGGAGCTGGCCGAGATCGTCCAGCGCGCCGGCAAGGAGCACGGCCTCGACGTCCGGATCGAGCCGATCGAGAACCCGCGGATCGAGCTCGAGGAGCACTACTACAACGCGACGCACACGAAGCTGCTCGACCTCGGCCTGCAGCCGCACTTCCTCTCGGAGACCCTCGTGGAGTCGATGTTCGGCGTGATCGAGCGGCACAAGGATCGCGTGATCACGGACGCGATCCTCCCCCGGGACCGGTGGGGTGCGGGCGTCGAGGCGCCCTCGAGCTGATCGATGTCCGCGATCCGGATCCTGGCCGGGCTGGGAGCCGCCGCGTTGCTCGTCCTCGCCGCGCGCGGCTACGAACGCAGGAACATCAGCCGGCTGAACCTGATCATCCTCTTCGGTCTGTGTGCGTCGGTCGCGGCGCTGGCGATCTATCCGCCGCTGTTCGATCCGATCCTCCGCACGTTCGACTTCGAGCGCGGCACCGACGGTGTGATCTTCGCCCTCCTCGTCGCCGTCTTCGTGCTGTTCTTCCTGTACCTCCGCGCCCAGACCACGGCCGACACGAACGAGCGGAGCATCCGCCTGCTCGTCGAGGCGCTCGGCCAGGAACGGTTCGACTGGGATCGGGCGGAGAGCCTGCCGGACGGGCAGCGGCTCGTCACGATCTGCCCGGCGTTCAACGAGGCCGAGAACGTGGCGGCAGTGATCAAGCAGATCCCGGCGATGATCGAGGGTCACCACGTGGTCCCCGTCGTCGTGAGCGACGGCTCGACCGACGGGACCGCCGCCGTGGCGCGCGAGGCCGGCGCGTACGTCGCCGAGCTCCCGATCCGGCGGGGAGGGGGGCTGGCGCTCCGCGTGGGCTACGAGATCGCGCTGCAGCTCGGCGCCCAGATCGTGGTCACGCTGGATTCCGACGGACAGCATCTGCCCGAGGAGATCCCGATCGTGATCGCGCCGATCCTCGCCGGGGAGGCCGACTACGTGAACGGCTCACGGCTGCTCGGCTCGTTCGAGCGGGAGAGCCTCGTCCGCCACCTCGGCGTCCACGTGTTCTCCCGCATCATCACACTCCTCACCGGCCGCCGGATCACCGACCCCTCGTCGGGGTACCGGGCGGCCCGCGCCGACTTGCTCGAGCGCGTCGTGTTGAAGCAGGATCAGTTCTGGTCAACGGAGATCCTGATCGAGGCGCTGCGGAATCGCGCTCGTGTCGTCGAGGTGCCGGTCACGTTCCTCGCCCGCGCCGGCGGGGAATCGAAGAAGCCGAAGTCGTTCCGCTACGGCTGGAACTTCCTGAAGGTCATCATCCAGACCTGGCTCCGGTAGCGAACGCGACGGCCACCTCCCCGGCGAGCCTCGCGTTCGACTCGAGCAGCGCGAGGTTGGCCTCGAGGGAACGACCGCCCGTCTCCTCCGCGAG
>DATFGG010000257.1:0-4775 GCA_035249665.1 Actinomycetota bacterium
GGTCCACCTGCTCGAAGTCGCGCTCGTCGGAGATCGATCCGGATCCGTTCACATCGGTCCTCATCAGTTACCGAGCACGTCGAAGACGAACCTCGTGAACAGCGAGTCGAGCCCGAACACGAAGGCCGTGAGGACGGTCACGGTCACGAGCACCACGATCGAATACGAAACGAGCTCCCGACGCGTCGGCCAGTCGACCTTGCTGAGCTCCTGGCGGACCTCCTTCAGGAACTGGCGCGCACCGGTACGCTTCCGTCGTTCTTGCACGGCGGCCTTCCTGGTGGCGGCGGACGGCGTGGCTGGACGCGCGGTGCCCGCGCGCTTCTGCGCGCGCTCCTGGCGTTCCTGCATCCGCTTCATCTGCCGGTTCATGGGTGCTCCCTTGCAGGGGCGGAGGGACTTGAACCCCCAACCGCCGGTTTTGGAGACCGGTGCTCTACCAAATTGAGCTACGCCCCTGGGCTCCGGGCCTCCCAGCGTCGTGGCTGGACGTTCGGAGACCTCAGTATAGGGTCGGCCTCAGGGCCCGGCAAAGGAACCATCGCGCCGACCTGCGACGTTCCTCTCCTTCCCGATCCGCCCTCCCCCGGACGGCCGAGCCGACGCCCGACCCGGGGGGATTTCCTCGCCAGATACGGGAGCACGGCTGCACCTGACCTATCCTTCCGTTCCAAGACGTGCCGCAGCGGCCCCGGATCGCGAGGCACACGCATGAACGAGCAGCGCACCGCACGGCCGGCAGGAGCCGGTAGCCGCCGGCGTTCCCCATTGTTCACCCGACAGCAGGCGCCGGAGCCACCCGTTCTAACTCCCGCCGAGGAGGAGATCGCGAACGCGTTGACGAACGTGGTCGACGAGCGCGTGGAGGAGGGCCTCCAGGCGCTCGAGCAGCAGGCCACGATCCTGATGCGCGAAGTGGCCACCGAGCTCTGGCGTTCGTCGGCGAAGGACGTCCGTCCCGAACAGGAGAGGATCGTCAGCCTCCTCTCGAGGGATCAGGCGATCAGGAGCTTGATCGCCTCGAGCGACGAGCGGTTCCAGGCGCTCTCCACCCGCGCGGGGCGCGTGGAGGATGCCCTCGGCGACCTGGCTGAGACCGGTCGCGCCACGCGCGAGGCCATCGAGTCCTCGGTCGCGTCGATCCGCGAGATCGCCGACTCCCCCACCCTCCACGGGGTCGAGGGCGTCCGGAACCAGCTGGAGCAGGTCGAGCAGCACATCGCCGAGACGTTCAAGAACCTCGACGAGCGCGACCGCACGCTCACCGACACGATCCTGCAGCAGGTCCGAGAGCACGGCGAGATGGTGGCGCGCGAGACCTCTCGCGTCGTCGAGGCGATGCAGGGATACGTGCAGGGTGGCGCCGAAGCGGTGGGGCGTCTCGCCCAGCGGGTCGAGGCGCACGCCGAGTCATTCGCGAGCCAGGACGGCGACCTGACGGCGAACGTCGGCGCGACGGTCCGCGAGGAGGTCCAGGCGATCGGACAGCAGCTCGAGCTGATGTCCGAGGGCATGGGCATCCACAGCCGCGACGAGGTCGCCCTGAAGTCCGCGATGGAGCGCTTCGTCGACGCCCGGGTGCGCGGGTTGGCGGAGTTGATCCGGAGCGACTCCCAAGCGCTTCGGAAGATGATCGAGGACAAGACCACCGAGCAGGAGGTGCTGCTCCGGGAGACCGTCGAGGAGCGGATGATCCTGGTCGGCGAGGCCCTGGTGGAGAAGACGGCCGAGGCCGCGGAGATCGCGATCGCGTCATCGCTCGGCGAGACCGTGGAGCGGATGAGCGCCTCGATGGGCTCGATCGAGGGGATCGACACGATGCTCGCCGAGCAGCAGCAGGCGTTCGAAGAGCGGATGCGCGCGCATGTGGACGACCGCGTGGCGGCGATCGCCCGGATGATCCGGTCGGACAACCAGGCGCTCGCCGACCGGCTCGGCTCGGCCGGCCCGGCGAACGACGACGCCGAGCTCCTGCGGCAGACGCTGCGCTCGATCAAGGAGCTGCATGCCGGCCTCGCGAACGACGTCCTCAGCTCGGTGGATCGTCGCTTCCAGTCGATGTCCGACCAGTTGCACAAGGAATCGCAGTCGACGGCGGAGTCGATGCTCACGGTCGCCGAGCGGTTGGCCGACAAGATCGACCGGGTCACGGTCATGGTGGACGAGGGCTACGGCAACGACGTCCAGATCGTGGTCGATCGGATGAGCGAGGCGATCCAGGCGATGTCGGGACGGACGCAGCGCCGGGACGCGCAGGGCCAGCTCGGAGCCTAAGACAGGAGCACCTCGGCTTCGCCGCGCTTGATCGGCCATTCCGTCCGGCCGTCGCGCTCGACGGTCACCCAGCACTCGATGACGGCCACCCCTCGCTCGGCGTCGACCGACTTCACACGCCCCCCCGCCACGATCTCCTCACCCATGAAGACGGGGGCGCGGAACTGTGACGTCAGTCGCCGCACCCGCTCGGGACCTCCCGCCCACTCGGCGATGCAGGCGGCCAGGTGCCCCATCGTGAACATCCCGTGCGCGACGATCCCCGGGAACCCCGCGGCGCGGGCAACGGCCTCGTCCTGATGGAGCGGGTTCGCGTCTCCGCCTGCCTCCGCGTACGCCTTCACGTCCTCGGCGTGCACGATGCGCGAGCGCGTCGGAAGCTCCTCCCCCGCCTCGACCGCGGCCGGCGACGGCATCAGCCTGCGGCCCGTTCGATCAGCGTCGACCGCGCCGTACAGACGATCTCGCCGCCGGCTTCGACGAGCTCGGTGGCGAGCACGAGGAAGGAATTGGCTCCGAGCGACCGGATCGACTCGATCCTGCTCCTGATCGCAAGGGTCTCTCCCTCTCGTAGCGGGCGCCGGAACTCGTACTCCTGACTCCCGTGGAGGACCCGGGTGAAGTCGATGGCGACCTCCGGATCGGCCACGATCTCGGGGATCACGGTGAACTCCGCCGCGGTCGCGAACGTGACCGGGACCCCTCCCACCTGGGAGAACACTCCCCGGAACGCGGCCACACGGCCGGGATCCACCGTGAAGGGCGCCTCCGGATACGCCTTCCCCGCGGCCGCCGCGTTCATCGGGGGATGCTAATCCAACGTCGGTCGGACGGCGTCTTGCGTCCCTCGGACGGGGGACTCGGGAAAATCCGGCGGTGGGGGTACGTGATTCCGTAGACCAACATGCCTACGATGCCGCGGTATGGCTGCCCGAGCCAGGCCGAAGGACCGCAAGGCATCTGGGACAGCCGAGGGGGACATCCGCGTCGTCATCGCTGACGACCACCGCTCCTTCGGTGAGGCCCTGCAGATCGCGCTGGACAACGAGGACGATCTCGAGGTGATCGAGGTCGTCACCGACGGCGAGTCAGCGATCGAGTCCGCCCAGGTGCAGCACCCGGACGTGCTCCTGATGGACGTGGGGATGCCAGGTGTCGACGGCCTCGAAGCCACCCGGCGTATCCACCGGGAGGCCTCGGACACGAAGGTCATCCTCCTGTCCGGTCACGACGACGACGTCGTGCTCGCGCGTGCCGTCGAAGCGGGAGCCCGCGGGTTCCTGCGGAAGACCCAGGCCGTCTCGGAGCTCGCCGACGCGATCCGCCGCGCGAATCGTGGCGAGCCGCTCCACGAGGTGAGAGAGGTCGAGCTCTCCTTGGCGCGGTTCCGGATGCAGCGGCGGACCGACGGCGAGCTCGCGCAGCGGGTGGAGCGGCTGACGCCTCGAGAGCTCGAGATCCTCCAGCGCGTGGCTGCGGGCGAGGCATCGGTCGACATCGCGAACGAGCTCGGGATGAGCCGTCACACGCTGCGGACGCACATCCAGAACGTCCTGACCAAGCTCGGCGTGCACTCCAAGACAGACGCCGTCGTCGCGGCGATCCGCTTCGGCAAGGTCAAGACGAACGAGAAGCTGGCGCAGACGGACGTCGACGCGTCCTGATCCGTTCGTTCGGTCGCGCTACCGCTTCGCTCCTTGAGCGCGTGGATCTGCGCTACCGCTTCGCTCCTTGCTAGCGCGTCTCGCGGTGCAGCGTGTGGGAGCGGCACCAACGGCAGTACTTCTTGAGCTCGATCCGATCCCGGTCGTTCACGCGGTTCTTCACCGTGTTGTAGTTGCGCCTCTTGCAGTCAGAGCAGGCCAGCGTGATCTTCGGGCGGTTGCCTTCCTTCCGAGCCATCGCTACTTCACGACCTTGGTGACCCGGCCCGCGCCGACCGTGCGGCCGCCCTCCCGGATCGCGAAGCGCAAACCCTCTTCCATCGCGATCGGGGCGATCATGTCGACCTTCATCTCCACGTTGTCCCCGGGCATGACCATCTCCACGCCTCCGGGCAAGTGTGCCTGGCCGGTCACGTCGGTGGTCCGGAAGTAGAACTGGGGACGGTAGCCGTCGAAGAACGGCGTGTGCCGACCGCCCTCTTCCTTGGAGAGGATGTAGACCTGCGCCTCGAACTCCGTGTGGGGGGTGATCGAGCCCGGCTTCGCCAGGACCTGGCCACGCTCGACGTCGTCCTTGTCGATACCGCGAAGCAGGATCCCCACGTTGTCGCCGGCCTGGACCTCGTCGAGGAGCTTGCGGAACATCTCGAGGTCGGTCGCCGTCGTCTTGCGCGTGTCCTTGATCCCGACGATCTCGATCTCGCTCATCTTGTTGAGCGTTCCTCGCTCGACGCGGCCGGTCACGACCGTCCCACGGCCCGTGATCGAGAACACATCCTCGATCGGCATCAGGAACGGCTTCTCCGTATCGCGGGTCGGTTCGGGGATGTAGGAGTC
>DATFGG010000258.1:0-4339 GCA_035249665.1 Actinomycetota bacterium
CCGAGCTTCACGAACATGTTCTGGAGGTGTCGCGCGACCGTGTGCTCGCTGATCACGAGCGCCGCCGCGATCTCCCGGTTCGTCTTCCCCGTCGCGAGCAGCCGCAGCACCTCCGCCTCCCGTTCCGAGAGTCCCCGCGGAAGCCCACGATCGGTGTGCAGCAGGTCAGTGGTCCTCCGGGCATCGGGGGCGGCACCGAGGCGTTCGAACGTCGCCAGCGCGGCACGCAGCTCGGATCCGGCGTCCTCCTCACTCCCGGAGGCGCGAAGCGCCAGCCCGTACGTCAGCCGGGTGTGAGCCGCTTCGTAGGGGAGCTTGAGCTCCTGCCAGAGCGACCGGGCCCGTCGAGCCCGCTCGAGCGCGCCCGACACGTCGCCATCGGCGAGTCGGAACGCCGCGTCCGCGCTCGCGGCCGCCGCGCTGAGCGCCGGGCGTTCGGAGCTCTCCGCGATCAGCGCGAGCTCGTCGCGAGCGGCCCGCGCAGTCTCGGGATCGTGGGCGGCGAGCGCCACATCGACCTGGGCCATCAGCAACCGCGCGCGTCGGAGCGAGTCCCCTTCGCTTCCGGCCACCGCGAGACGGAGGCTCGTCTGGGCCGGCTCGACCTTGCCCTGTCCGAGGCGAAGCAGGGCCAAGCCCGGCTGGGGCTCGAAGCCGAGCTCGCGCGCGCGGGCGAACGCCTCCTCGGCGCCGGCGTCGTTGCCGATGCGCCGTCGGATCTCGCCGGCCTCGTAGAGGGCGGAGGCGGCGGCCCCCGGATCGAAGCTCATCAGCTCCTCCGAGGCGCGCAGAGCCTCGGCCTCGGCCTCCGACCACGCGCCCCGGAGCCTCGCGACTTCCGCACGGTTGACCCGGCACATCCCGGGGAAGGGCGACTCCGGCGGGAGTGACTCGCACCACGCCCGAGCTGCCTCGCTCCACTCGCCCGCGCGCCGGACGTCGGCGAGCTCCAGGCACGCCCCGATCACGTTGCAGTACACGACGCCGGTGAAGAACGAGCTGAGCTCGCCCGCAACGACGGCGGTCATCGCCTCGTCCAGCATCGCGACGCCCTCGGTCTCCCGGCCCTGGGCGATCGCGATCAGCCCGTTGGTGTGGATCGCGAGCGCGAGGACGTCGGGATGGCGGAATCGCCTGCCGATCCCCACGGCGTGGGTCGCCAGCTCGCTCGCCCGATCGAGGTCGCCGCCGAACTGCGCGACCGTGGCTTCGACCACGGCCAGGAAACCGTGCTCGACGGAGTCCGGCCGCCCATCGAGGTGGCGATGGGCGCGCATGAGCCAGCCCGCCCCGACCGCCGGCTCCCCTCGCATGAAATGCTGGATGGCCAAGAGCCCGGCCATATAGGCGGCGCGAGCATCCTCGCCGGACTCCGCGTATCCCGCGTAGGCACGCTGCCTCGCCGCCATCGATTCATCGATGCGGGACAGCCACCAGGCGGCGTCCGCCAGGGATTCGAGTTCGCGCGGGTCGAGCTCCGAGTGGTCCCTCGCGCGGAGTGCGGCGTAGGTCTCGGCCCACGAGGCGGGCCGCGCCGCGGCGCGCTCTCGATCCATTCCGCCGGTGGGCTCTGACACGAGGCTTCCTCCGTGATCGGTGTCCGTCGCGGCGCCTAGCTTAGGCTGCACATCTTCGCCCTCGTCCGTGGGATCCCCGGGGTACGCTTCGGGCGACGTTCCCCACCTTCGTGCTCCGGTTGGAGTCCTGTTCGAGCCGATGGAGAAGGTAGTGACGATGAACGGAGGCCGGGGACTTCGCGTTCGGCGGTCCGATCTGCTCGGAGCGATCGGGCTCGGCGCCGCGTACTACCTCGCGGCCCAGCTCAGCCTGCAGCTCGCGCTCGTCGGAGAGAACATCACCCCGCTATGGCCGCCAACGGGGATCGCGCTCGTGGGGTTCCTCCTCCGGGGGAAGCGGCTGTGGCCGGGGGTGGCGATCGCGGCGTTCGCCGTCAACCTGACGATCAGCGCCACTCCGTTGGCGGCCGCCGCCACGGCGGTCGGGAACACGCTCGCGCCGTTGGCGGCCGCCACCCTGCTCGGTCGGGTGGGGTTCCGTCCCCAGCTCGACCGGCTCCGCGACGCCCTGGCGATCGTGTTCCTCGCGGCGCTGGCGAGCATGCTGATCAGCGCCACGATCGGCGCCACGACGTTGCTCGCCTCCGGCGTGATCGAGGGGAGCGAGTTCCTCGGTGCCTGGTCGGTGTGGTGGGCGGGCGACGCGATGGGGATCCTCGTGGTCGCGCCTTTCCTCCTCACGATCACGACGATCCGCGAGCATCCCGTGCCCAGAGGATGGAAGCTGGTCGAGGCGGCCGCGCTCGTCGCCGCGATGATCGGCATCTCCACGCTCGTCGTCGCCACGGACCTGCCCATCATCTTCCTGCTGTTCCCGATCCTGGGGTGGGCCGCCTGGCGTTTCCAGCAGCCGGGCGCCGCGCCGGCCGCGCTGCTCGTGTCGCTCTTCGCGACGTGGGCCGCGGTGGAAGGGCGCGGGCTCTTCGACGGCCTGTCCCTGTCCGGGCGGATGTTCACGCTGCAGGCGTTCAACGCCTCCGTCGCGTTCACGTCGTTCTTCTTCGCCACCGTCGTGGGCGAACGCGCGCGCGCCCGCCACGCCCTCGAGGAGGCGGCCGCCGCGCTCGAGGAGCGGGTCAGCCAGCGAACGACCGAGCTCTCGGCGGCACACGATCGCCTGGCGGAGGCGCAACAGCTCGCGCGGCTCGGCTCCTGGGACTGGGACGTCGGCACCGGTGAGGTCCACTGGTCGGGCGAGATGTACCGGATGCACGGCATCCCACCGGAGGAGGGCATCACGTTCGATCGAGCGATCGAGCTGGCGCTCCCGGAGGATCGCGCTCGGATCCAGGCGAACGTCGCCCGCGTCCTCGCGAACGACGGCGGCGAGGTCCCGGACATCGAGTACGGCATCGTCCGCCCGGACGGGGAGTCGAGGGTGCTGATCGGAAGGGCTCGTGTCGTGCGGGCGGAGGACGGGTCGGTCCTCCGCATGATCGGCACCGTGCAGGACGTGACGGAGCGGCGGGAGCTCGAGCGGGAGCATCGCATCGCGGAGACGTTGCAGCAGGCGTTGCTCCCGGATCGCCTCCCGCACCTCGTCGGGATCGGCCTCGCGGCTCGCTACGTGGCGGCCGAGGAGGGCTCGGCGGCGGGTGGTGACTGGTACGACGTGATCGAGCTTCCCGGCGGGAGCATCGGGCTCGTGATGGGCGACGTGGCGGGCCACGGGACGGAGGCGGCCAGCGTGATGGGGCAGGCGCGGATGGCCGTCAGGGCATTCAGCCTCGAGGGGCACGCGCCGGGCGTGGTGGTGGGCCGCGTGCACCAGCTCCTCCGATCCCTCTACGAGGGCGAGCAGATGGTCACGATGCTCTACCTCGCCCTGAACCCCCTCACATGGGAAGCGACGATCGTGAACGCCGGTCACCCGCCTCCGCTCATCATCGATCCATCCGGAGGAGCGACGTATCTTGAGAGCCCGACCGGTCTGCCCCTCGGTCTCAACTGGAACCTGCCGTACGAGGAGTCGATCGCGCTCCTGCGGCCCGGGGCGACGCTCGTCCTCTTCACCGACGGGCTCGTCGACCGGAGAGACGTCGCCGTGCAGGTCGGGCTCGAGCGTCTCCGGGCGGAGGCGACGGATCCGGGCGAAGGTGACCTCGACGAGATGTGCGGCGCCCTCCTCGAGCACCTCGTGCCGCCCGACGCCTCGGACGACGTGGCGATCCTCGTCGCCCGGCTGGAGCCCGTTCGAGACCAGCTCTCGCTCGCGATCCCGGCCGACCCGGAGCGGCTCGGCGCCGTCCGCCGCAACCTCGGCAGATGGCTCTCCGGGCACGAGGTGCCGAAGGAGGACGCCGACGACATGATCCTCGCGAGCTCGGAGGCGTGCGCGAACTCGATCGAGCATGCATACGGTCCGGGTCAGGGATCCGTGTACATCGATGCCGAGGTGCACGACGGCGAGGTCACGATCGTCGTCCGCGACAGCGGTCGATGGAGAGCGCCGAGCAACGGCGACCGGGGGCGCGGACTGATGTTCATCGAGGCGTGCACGGATTCCTACACGCTCACGCGAGGCGATGCCGGAACGGAGGTCCGGATGCAGCGGCGGGTCGGCCGGTCCCGGACCGCATGAACGACCTCGCGACGTTCACGGTCGAACGCGCCGACGCCGTCGTGGTCGGGGCGCTCTCCGGGGAGGTCGATCTGTCGAACGCCGCCGAGCTGGAACGGGCGATCACGGAGGCCGTGCCGAACAGCGCGAGGGGCCTCGTGCTGGACCTGTCGGCCCTCTCCTACATCGATAGTTCCGGCGT
>DATFGG010000259.1:0-2066 GCA_035249665.1 Actinomycetota bacterium
ATCGACGTGATCGAGCCGCACGATCAGCTCATCCTCCGGCCCGAGGGTGACACGGAGCGCAGCTCGCGTCCGTCCTGAACTGCGAGGGAAGCGAGGTGCGGCGGATAGACTTGCCGCCATGACGGAGGCGGGCGTGCTTCGAGCCGTGGGCGGGGCCGGGCCCGTGATGGTCATCGGCGGCGCGGAGGATCGGTTCCGCGACAAGGTGATCCTCGGCACCTTCGCGGACCTCGCCGGCGGGGCTGACGGGAACGTCGTGGTGATCTCCACGGCCTCCTCGCTCGGCGACGCGGCGACCCAGGCCTACCGTGAGCTCTTCCTCGGTCTGGGCATCGGAGCCGTGACGGGCATCCGGCCGGAGGAGCGTGCCGAGGCCGACGACCCGACCGCGGTGGCGACGCTCTCGGAGGCCACGGGCGTCTTCCTGACCGGCGGGAACCAATCGCGCCTCACGCAGGTGGTCGCGGGCACGCGGCTCGGCGACGCGATCTCGAACGCGCACGATCGAGGCGTCGTGCTCGCGGGCACGAGCGCCGGCGCGTCCGCCCTGGCCTCACACATGGTGGCGTTCGGTCGTCCCGGGCCCACGCCGAAGCACCGGATGGTGACCCTCGCGGCCGGGCTCGGGATCGTGCCGGGCGTCGTGATCGACCAGCACTTCGAGGAGCGGGGCCGGATCGGGCGGTTGCTCGCCCTCGTCGCGCAATCACCGTCGCTGCTCGGTATCGGCATCGATGAGGACACGTGCGCCGTGGTCACCGCCGATCGAGTGCTCCACGTCCTCGGACGCGGCGCGGTCACGCTCGTCGATGGCTCCCACGTCAAGACGGATGCCTATCGCGGGAAGGGCTATCGTCCTGTCATGGTGAGCGGCGCCACCCTGCACTCCCTGCCCTCGGGGTATCGGTTCGATCTGCGCGGTCGCGCGCTGCTCACCGGACCGGACGCTCTCGAGGACGGGGAGGCGTCGACGTGACGAAGGCGGCCAAAGGTCAGCAGGCGAGGAGCCCGCAGCGCGGCCCCGCCAAGACGCGAACCCGAGGCGCGCGGGAGTCCGTGAAGCGGGAGCCGGCGACCGCCAAAGCGCGCACCCCGAAGCCGGATCTGAAGATCGTGCAGACCCAGGTGTTCCGGGGCCCGAACTATTGGTCCTACGAACCGTGCGTCCGGATGCTCGTCGATCTGGGCTCGCTCGAGGAGTGGCCGTCCAACCAGATCCCCGGGTTCAACGAAGGCCTCCTGTCGCTGCTTCCGGGTGTTGCCGAGCACTCGTGCTCATTGGGGCGGCGGGGCGGTTTCGGCGAGCGGCTCGCCGACGGCACCTGGCTCGGTCACGTCGCCGAGCACGTGGCCCTGGAGCTCCAGCGGGAGACCGGCGCGCACATCTCGCGCGGCAAGACGCGAAGCGCGGGGGAGACCGGCCGCTACAACGTGATCTACGGGTACTGGGAGGAGACCGTCGGCCTCGAGGCCGGCAAGCTCGCGGTCCGGATCGTGAACCATGCGGTGAAGGCGGAGAAGGGCTTCGACTTCCTCGCCGAGCTCGAGCGTCTGATCTTGCTCGCCGAGCGGCGCGCGTTCGGACCCTCCACCCAGGCGATCATCGACGAGGCGGCGTCGCGCGACATCCCGTGGATGCGCCTCAACGAGCGATCGCTGATCCAGCTCGGCCAGGGGAAGTACCAGCAGCGGATCCGGGCGACGATGACCTCGATGACCTCGGCGCTCGCGGTGGACATCGCTTCCGACAAGAAGATGACGAACCAGCTCCTCGCGGCGGCCGGCCTCCCGGTCCCGCGGAGCGAGGTGGTCCGCACGGCGGACGAGGCTGTCGCGGCGGCCGGACGCATCGGGTTCCCCGTCGTGACGAAGCCGCTCGACGGCAACCACGGGCGCGGTGTCGGCCTGAACCTGACCGATGAGAGATCCGTCCGCCTCGGGTTCGAACGGGCGCTCGAGCAGTCGCGGGACGGCCGGGTGGTCGTCGAGACGTTCGTCCAGGGGAACGACTACCGGATGCTGGTGATCGGGGGCCGGATGGTCGCGATCGCCGAGCGGGTGCCGGC
>DATFGG010000260.1:0-2760 GCA_035249665.1 Actinomycetota bacterium
ATCGCCGCCGACGGGTTCATCCTGCCCGGGGACATCCCGGCCGACGCCGAACCCGCGGGCTAGCTCGGCGGCGTTGTCGAGACCTCGCGTCCATCCGTAGCCTGGAGTGACATTGGCGAAGGAGCAGACCCCGTCTCGGTCTCCTCGCCGGATCCCTCTGATCGGTGCCGGAGTCGCGCTCCTGCTCGTGATCGGCGCCCTCATCTTCCTCACGCGGGACGAGGCGCCGACGAGGGGAGCCGGCGACGGAGCGACCACGGACGTCGCGTCACCGACGACACCCTCGTTCGGGTTCGGCGACAGCTCGTGGAAGTTCGTCAGGACCTCGCCGAAGCCGATGGGCTCCCGCCACCGACGGGCGAGCGTCGCCGCGGCGACCGAGGCCCAGGACGTGCTCACGGATCTCTACACGGAGGGGTTCCTCGATCCGGCCAACTGGGAGCAGGGGAGCTACGCGGACGCGTTCGGGGGATTCGCGCGCGGCGCTCGCGACCAGGCGGAGACGCACCCCGGCCCGCTCACGGCGGGACCGGGCGCCGGAGATCGCTACGAGCGGATCGAGCCGAAGTCGAGCCGGATCGCGACGCGGATCCTGCTCGACCGCCAGGGTGCCCCCGTATTGCTCGTGAGCGTCGTTCGGTTCTCCGCGGTCGCGACGGGCTCGGACGAGGTGGTCCTCCGATCGGTCGGGCAGTACTTCTTCGAGCGCGTGGGCCGCGCGTGGAGGATCGTGTCGTTCGACGTGACCCGGAACGACGGCCCGAGGCGGGCGGCATGACGCGACGGGCAGCGGTCGCGGTGGCGGTGCTCCTCGCCTGGGTCGCGGGCTCCACGATCGGATCGATCGTCGAGCTCCCGGCTGCGTCCGCCCGCACGCCCGGCATCGTATTCGGACGGGCGCACAGCGGCTTCACGCCGGATCCCACCGGCCGGCGAACGATCACGATCCTCGCGATCGGATCGGATGCCCGGCCGGGTCAGAACCCGCTCGCTTTGCGCGCCGACTCGATCCACGTGATCTTCCTGCATCCCCGGAAGCAGCGAGCGGCCGTCGTCGGCATCCCTCGCGACTCGTTCGTGTCGATCCCCGGCCTGGGCACGACCAAGATCAACGCCGCGATGTCGAGCGGCGGACCGGCGCGCATGGTGCAGACGGTCGAGCAGAACTTCGGGGCGCGCATCGACTACTGGGCCGTCACGTCGTTCTGGGGCATCACGCGCATGTTCGAGACCATCGGCGGGCTCCAGGTACGCGTGCCGTTCCGGATGAAGGATCCCTTCTCGGAGTCGAACTTCCACGCGGGCTTCCAGCGTCTCCGTGGAGCGGAGGTCCTGGCGTTCGCCCGCGACCGACACAGCGTGCCCGGTGGGGACTTCGGCCGCCAGGAGAACGGAGGACGCGTCATCGTGGCCGCGCTCGTCCAGTTCAGGAAGGAGTTCCGGAAGAGCCCGAGCCGGCTCCTCACGTGGATCGCGGCGGGCGTGCGGAACACGGAATCCAACCTGCCCGTGGACGAGCTCGTGGACCTCGCGTTCGGGGCGAGCCGGATCCGTTTCGAGGACGTGCAGAACGTGGTCCTGCCTGGAGGCACGGGCAACGTGGGCGGGCTCTCCGTGGTACAGCTGTCGATGGGGACGGCACGAGCGATCTTCGCCGACGCGAAGGCGGACGGAGCGCTCCGCCGGGGGAACATCCCGCCGAGCCCGACCGGCGTCCGGTGAGTCGCCGCACGCCGTTGATACGCTCGGACCCCTTCCGCGCTCAGTCGATCCGCACCTGGTGACCGTGACCGACGATCTCATCGACATCCATCCCGGCCGCCAGCGGGCCGCGTTAGCGGCCGCCGCGCTCGTCACGGTACCGGCCTTCGTGCTCGAGTTCGCCCACGTCGACACGTCCCATGCCCTGGCCGCTTTGCTCTTCGGCCTGGCGATCGTCGGCGCCGCGTTCGCGATCTCGTGGGCGGCCGAGACGGCCCAGCTCGACATCTCCGCCGGCCTTGCGATCGCGATCCTCGCCCTGATCGCGGTGCTCCCTGAGTACGCGGTCGACTTCGTCTTCGCCGCCAACGGGGGGAACTCCTTCCAGCTGGACCCCACCTGCCCTCCGCTCCCGGGTTCGGAGCCGGGGGCGGAGTCCCCGTGCGACCTGGCGCTCGCCAACATGACCGGCGCGAACAGGCTCCTGATCGGCATCGGCTGGTCGATGGTCGTCTTCATCGCGTGGTACCGGCTCCGTAGGACCCGAACGCTGCCGAAGGGGCAGCGCTGGGAGGGGATCGCGTTGACGCGGGACCACTCCATCGAGCTGGGATTCCTGTGGGTGGCGACGCTGTACTCGCTCACGTTGCCCCTCAAGGGGTCGATCACGTTGGTCGACACGGCAGTGCTCGTCCTCTTGTTCGTGGGCTACACATGGCGCGTCTCGCGGGCGCCGGCCGAGGAGCCACACCTCGTAGGCCCCGCCAGATACCTCGGAACGTTCTCGGTCGTGGCTCGTCGCGCCTCGGTGATCGGGCTGTTCCTGGCGTCCGGCGTGGTGATCCTGCTCTTCGCGCATCCGTTCGCGACGTCCCTGGAGGACGCGGGTCTCGAGCTCGGCATCGATCCGTTCTTCATCGTCCAGTGGCTCGCCCCGCTGGCGTCGGAGGCACCTGAGCTCCTCGTCGCCGGCCTCTTCGCCTGGCGGCTGAACACGAACTCGGGCCTCGGGACGCTCGTCTCCTCGAAGGTGAACCAGTGGACGCTGCTCGTCGGGAC